>JAQCER010000027.1 GCA_027618625.1 Verrucomicrobiota bacterium | reverse complement strand
TCAGCTCCGCCCCTGTCTGGGTGATGGCATTCGAGATGGTCGAAACCGCGAAGCTGTATGCCCGCAATGTCGCATCGTTCGACCCGGCGATGTTTGAAAAGGCGGCACCGCACCTTTGCCGCTATCGCTATACCAATCCCCATTGGCTCCCGGAAATGGGCGGCGTCTATGGCGAAGAATCGGTGCTGGCATTCGGCCTTCCGCTGGTGGAAAAACGCCGCGTTCACTTCGGTCGCATCGATCCAAAAGTCGCGCGCGACATTTTCATTCTCGAAGCACTGGTCAATGGCGAAACACGCTCCCCCTTGCCCGCGCTGGCACAAAACCGCGAGACCATGCGCGCGGCCGAGCGCCTGGAGCACAAGCTACGGCGCCTGGGCGGCATGGTGCATCCGGAAGCGGTGATCAGCTTCTATCAAGGCCTGATCCCGCGTGACATGTGCACACAAAAAGCGTTCGAACAGTGGGCATCGCAGCAACCCGAAGGCGCACTCGACCTGGCGCTTGAAGACTGCATCGTTCCGCAAGTCGATCCGGTCGATGTCTCTGACTATCCTGACAACGTTACAGCCCCGGATGGCGAGACGCGCTATCCCGTCACTTATCTGCACAATCCATCGAGCGAGGCGGATGGCATGACAGTGAAGCTGCCGCTAGGTGATCTGCCGCACCTGCCTGCATGGTTTGGCGACTGGCTCGTGACTGGCTGGCTCAAGGAAAAAGTCGCTCTTTTGTTTCGTGTGCTGAACAAAGACATGCGAACACTGCTCCCATCGAACCGCGAAGTCGTCGAAGATTTTCTCGAACTCTGGCATCGCAGAACTCCGGATCGCCCACTGGTGGACGCCGCGCTCGCATACCTGCAACTCGAACACGGCATCCGCACCTCTGCCGATGCCTTCGAGCTCAAGCGCATGCCACTCCACATGTCGATGCGCTTCGAGATAATCGGTGACGATGGCAAGATGGTCGGGAGCGGACGTAATCTTGCAGACTTGCAGAAGCGGCTGGCCGGGCACATCGAAGCACGATTCTCTGCGCTCACGGAGAAAGTCACCGTCGAGCGACAACGCATCACCCACTGGTCGATTGGTGATCTCGCGCATTCTGTCGCACTGGACAAACACACTGTCGGATTTCCAGGACTGCACGATTGCAGCGACGGAACGGTAGCGGTGCGGCTCTGGCCAGACGAAATCTGCGCACGTTCCCAGCACCGGCTGGGTGTTGCCCGGCTGTTCCGATTGGTCGAAGGCACACGCATCGCCCAGCTTGAAAAGGTCCTGTTCTCGCCTCCCGTTGTCGGAAAGGCAGCGCCCGACCGACCGGCCACACCGGAGAGCAAACCTGCAACAAAGCCGAGCGGTGGCGGAGGAGATGGCTTCGGCTCGCTGGCAAATATCTTCGGAGGCACTGCTCCCGATCCAGCCCTCAGGCAGGCCGCCGCAGCAGCATTCGCAGCTTCTCCCCATGCGAAGAACACGGCACCAACTCCTGCCCTCGCACTTCCAGGCCTGTCACCGCACCAATTGTTGTTACTGGGCAGCATCGGTCGTGCGCCGCGCCGCAATCGCGATGATCTCGTCACCCTCATCGTCATGGAGACTCTCGGCGAGCCACGCACTCAGGCTGATTGGGACCATGCCAGAGTGAAGACTTCAGAAGCCCTGTTCGATGTGGCTGGTCGATTCTGTGCCAGCCTTGGCCGCATTCTTGAACTGGCCGAATCCATCGCCCATCAGCTGGATCAATGGGACGCTCACTACGACGAATCGATCGCCGATGCCCGCGAGCACTTTGACCAGCTGCTCATGCCAGGCTGGATTCTCAGAGGCAGGCTCGCCGATCGCATCATCGACTTTCAGGGGCTTGAGCTACGGCTCACCCGAATGAAAGGATCTCCCGCAGCCAAGGACCTGGCAAAACTGGATCGCTATCGCGATATCGCAGCCACCATCTGGGCCCAGCGCACTGACTGCGCGTGCAAGCAATGCCATCCACCCAGGCAACACCTGGAACTGCTTGAGCGGGACTTCGATTCACGTCTGAAGGAATTCGCCCAGGAACTCCGAGGCCGGGCACGTCGGTAACGGCAAACCGACCGAATAGAGAAAAGAGGAGCAGGTTGCAAACAAAAAAGGCGGAGAGCCTTTCAGCTCTCCGCCCTACACTGACCGAGTAAATCGACCCGTCAGAGGTTGGCCATGGGACTCACTCTATTCTTGACGAACGCGGACATATAGCTGGTTCGCGCCTACAGGTACAGGAATAGTAAACGAAGTCGCTTCCCCTCCGCTATCGACTCCATCGGCAACTTCTTCCCAGCCATCGGCATTCTCCGGAATGGTCTGCGATTGATCCACCGCGTAGGTAGCGCCACTCCTTGAGGCCCAAGTCACTCTGACTTGAGCTGCAGCACCACCGACGCTGGTAAGGTATTCAACGTTGGTAATCCTGAAGCCGAGTGGAGTCCCACCACCGAGGAACACTTGCGCTACGGAAGCTCCCTCGCCATCGTTCCATAGCATCAGGACTTCTTCTTCGGTCAGAGATTTTTTGAAGAATGCTACATCGTCGACCAGACCGTTCCAAGTGCGGTTGCGCGCATCCGGGTTTTCGCCGATCATCATCGGCATCGAATTGTCCTCAAGATTCAGCCCAGTGTTCTCTCCTTCAAGTTGTCCATCAACCCATAACTTCGCCTCATCAAGCTCTGGATTGCTGGTAAGCACCAGAAAATGCCATTCGTCGTCCTCAGGCTCAACGGTACGGTTGTTAGGAACATCGCCATTTCCGCCATTACCAGTGATAACCGTCTCTCCACCTCGGCGGTGCACACGCCAGCGATTCCCCTCTCCCTTGGCTACAAGGCATTGCCAGGTCTTATCCCAGACCCCGACTTTGAACCAAGCGCTGACTGAGAATCCATCTGGATTCGGCTCCCCATCTTCGTTATGTCCGCTGTACAGGTCTTCAAGATCGGGATTGATTTCGACGTACTCTCCAATGCCATCAAGCGACAGGGCCGTCCCCAGCTTGCCCTCGACAAAGTCGGGGATGTCATCGTCGCCACCCATCAACTCTCCGTCACCACCACTTCCACTGGCGTCCTTGAGATCGGCGTCCAATGGCCAGTAGCCGGAAACGACACTGCTTGGATCCGGTGGAGGGGGGTCTCCCGCATCAAGTGGGTTGGTACCACTTTCCACTTCGCGTCCGTCCTTCCGCCCATCACCGTCGGAGTCGTCTTTGAACGGATCGGTTCCCGTGTTAGTCGCGCTGACGAAGATACCCGTCTTGGTTTCCACGCCATCCTTGAGATCGTCACGATCGGTATCGTCTCGACGAGGATGCGTTCCAGTGTCCCCAGCTGTGCTCACAAAAACCCCCGTGTTGGACTCAACTTTGTCACTCAGGCCGTCGTCATCAGAATCGGGGTCGTTGGCAAACGTCTGGGGTCTGATTTTATTACCGCCAGCATCCTCCGTTCCGTCGTGTTCCTCCTTGTTGGTGAGTCCATCTCCGTCCTTATCCAGCGCGGAGTCATTCGCTCCAATTTCAAGTTCGTTTTTCTCTTCGTAAGAATCCAGCATTCCATCGGCATCAGAGTCAACTGCACCCACATTGATGGGACTGGCTCCTCCAGCGAGTAACGCAATGGCATCTGCATCCAGAACCTCCGCCCAGATCGCCATATCATCAAGGCTACCATTGAAGTTCTCACCGCCACCATTTCTGCCACCAAGGATGAGACTGCCGCTGCCATTGGGTGCCCTTTGACTGAAGTCTTGCAGATCGTTTTCACCATTCAGATAGATGTTCGCCAAGTCATCGGCCCCATTGTAGGTCCAAATTGCGTGCACCCACTCGTCCGCCTCCAATGGTGTACTGGCATTGCTGTCCGCTCCCCAGTGTGCCGTGTGAAGGGTTCCAGATCCGCGGACTCCATTGTGGACCCCTTGGCTCGTCTGACCCCAAATGAATTTATCCCCGCTAAGGGCAGCCTCATCGGGCTTGAGCCAGCATGATAACGTATAGTCTCCATCTCCGGCCTCGTGTACCAGCTCAAACCAATCAAATCCCGTCACATCGACATAGCCGCGTCCATCGAGCGAAAACTGGCCGCCTGTGCCCGGTGTCGAGCCCTCTGGTGCTCCATCTCCGAAGGTCACGCTGTCGACAATGTCTCCATTGTAGTTGTTCCCTGATTTATCGGTGAGCGTCGTTCCGGCGTCGCCCTCAAAATCATAGTAAGCCAGTGGAGCGGGGAGCTGGGCATGAGCCGTCAGTGCTGACGCACTCGCCAGCATGCCCCAGCAGAATATTTTGGTTTTAGATAGGGATATATACTTCATATCGGAGGTTCCAGGGTTTTCGAAAGGGTTTGGACTGTCTTCGTAAAGGGTTTGAGTGATCTGAGATTTGTTTGCCGATCCCGCTGCGATTGGTAGGAGCAGGCAGAAGTAGGGGCTCGCAGAATCGAGCCTGACCACTAACACGGGCGCCACTGTAAAGGAAGAAAAAACTCGGGGATACTGGCAAAATTCTCGCAGATTTAGCTTTTTTTCATAAACACGGCATGTGGCGGCGGGAACAATGGACAATCAGACGCATGGCGGCCGGAAATCCCAGGAGAAGGCGTTAGGGGGTTGCCCGGCGAAAGGGCTGTTTGGCCTCGAAAAGTGCGATTCGGGCAAGCAAAGCCGGATTATCTGGCTTAAGGACAGCAGCCCTGCGGACGGCGATAACTGCCGCATCGAATTCACCCAGTTCGGCGTGGGCCATCGCCAGAGTGTCAAGAAAATCAGCGTTTTTATTGTCGGTCATCTGGCACAATCGCTGAGCAAGAATGAGTGCTTCCTGCCCATTGCGAAGGGCAGGATCAGGATGCGTGGCCCGGATACGTGCGATGCCATTGGCGGCAGCGAACGTTTTCGGATTGATGCCGAGCACGCGCTTGTACTGCTCGATCGCCTCAGCCGGAAGGTTTGCGCGATCGAGTACGGTGGCGAATTGCAGGCCAAGCTTGTCATCGTTGGGACTTCCTTCCACCAGCGTTTTGAAATGCGGCACGGCTTCCGCGTACTTTTGCTGCTGCGCCAGCGCCAGCGCCAGCATCCGCTGGGAGTTGCTGTCATCCGGATTGATGCGCAGTGCTTCTCGCAGCTGCTTCTCTGCTTCCTCCAGATTGCCGCTGTCCGAGGAAAGGCGACTGAGGTCGGTTCGGATGCGCAAATCATCGGGATTGAGAGCGGCCGCTTCCTTGTAAACCTCGCGGGCAGCGTCGATCTGCTTATCTTCCTCAAGCAAGGCTCCGAGGACGAAGAGAATGTCTGCGTGGTGCGACCGGCGTTCGGACTCAGGCAAGTGACTGCCTCCTCCTGTCCGAATGTAGCGACGAAGGTAATTCAACGCTTGATCCGGCTGCGAGTAGTCGACGAACTGGGTGGCCAGGCCCAATGGGGACGCGGTCGGTGCCTCATGAATCCATCTGCCGACAAATGGAACCGCATGCACACGCAATTCATCTGGCGAGCCGTTGAGATTCGTCACGTCCTGAATCAGGGTGGCGACATCGACCGGCCCGCGATAGATCGCCGCCAAGTAGCCACGCTGGTCGAGAAGGAAGCTGGACGGCACGGGCAAGGGAAGCCAACGATCGAGCACGGCGCGCTGGAGCAAATTGAGATTCTGCACAGTCTGCTCCTGCGCTTCAAAATGGTCGAACGGAAACTTGATCTTCTTCAGCAACGCCACCGCTTCGGCAGCATTGCCAGTGTCTGGATCAAGGGCGTCGGTATTCAGGGCGATGATGCGCAGGCCCGCGGCTGAAATTTTTTCTGCCTCCCTGCTCCACTCCGCGAGCTCAGCAACGCACGGCGCACACCAGCTTGCCCAGAGATTAATCAAGACGGGGCCGCTCAATTCTTTGTCCAGGTCTCGAGCGGTTCCATTCTCCGTGATCGGCAGCACCGGACATTGCAAACGCGTAGCAAGGAACGCACGCGATGCGTCAGATTCCTGAGGCAGCTCCGGCTGCGACGGCGCAGGCGGAACGAGACCGGCCGGACGTGTCCACCGTTCCGGCTTGGCGTTGCCCTGACGAACGAGATAAAATGCGCCAAGCTCCAGCCCACCAACCGTCTCGGTCTTACCGCCGGGCCAGTCGACTTCAAGACGATCGATGGCAGTCGCCTTCCCAAGCCCAAAGTGGATCCAGTTGCTCGACATGCTGAGGAACCCCTCGCTCGCCCGCAATGAACGAACCCGCGGGACCGACTCTCCTTTAAGATAAAGGCGCAGTCGCGCACCAATTGCATCACGGTTGGTGTTTTTGCCATTGCCCTCCAGGCGCACGGCCGTGAATGCCTTGCTGTCGGAGGTGTTCTTCATCAGGCGCACCCGCGGTGCCGTCCGGTTGGTTGTCCAGAAGTCGAGATCGCCATCGAAGTCCCAGTCCACCAGCGCGAGCCCCCGGCCGTCGTCAGGAAAGTTCAGGCCAGTAACATATGAGGCATCAGCAAAGGTGCCGTCGCCCGTGTTGAGATACGCGCAGTTCTTCTCGTGACCACTGAAGGAGCGGTCCTCATGAAGGAGACGATTCAGCGCCTTCCATCCCTGCTCATAAACCAGGGATTTCTCTGGACTGAAGTCATCGACCGGCGATTGCGACACGACCTGCCGCCAATAGACACTTCACAAATCGGTGGTGTCTTCTGTGCTGATAAAGCCGTTGGCGATCACCAGATCGTCCCAGCCATCGTTGTTAAAATCCATGAACCGCGAACTCCACGCCCAGCGCCCCATGGTTACACCTGCTGCGACACTGACATCAGTAAATCCACCTTTAGTGTCGGACTGAAAAAGACTGTTGCCACGGGCATGGCGCTGGAAGATCTGTCTCGTGTCGTCATTGAGACCATCCTTGAACTGGCGCTGGTAAGTAATGCGATTTCCAGCCGCAGAGAACATATTGCTCACATAAAGATCCATGAACCCGTCGTGATTCACGTCTGCCCAGGACACTGACATGCCACTCGACATGTCCTCCACGCCGAGCTGATTCGCGACGTCGGTGTATTTGCCGTTGTCCTGGCGGTAGAGGTTGTTGCGACCATAGTCGTTGGCCACGTAGAGGTCGAGGTCGCCGTCGTTGTCGTAGTCCTCGAACGAGGCGGCGAAGGCGAAGCGGTTGTTGTTCTGCTCAAGGCCGGACTCTTCCGTGGCGTCGTTAAATTCCCAGTTACCATCGTTTCTGAGCAAAATGTTTGGCCCGCCGTTCTGGGCATCATGGTAAGGCATCGGATGCCCCATGGCACCGCGCCGCACACTGCCGCCAAAGGGGTTGTAACCGCAGGCGAAGAGATCCACATCTCCATCTCCATCATAGTCCGCCGCTGCTATGGAAAACGTCTGCGCCCGGCTGCTGATGCCGAAACTGAGCTCGAACTTCCCCGTTCCATCATTCTCCATCAGCAACAGCCGTGACTCCTGACCAACCGCCAGATCGCGGTCACCATCGTTGTCAAAGTCAACAAACAAGGCACTGGCGCAGTAATCGAGCCAGCCGGTTCCGCTCGTCTCCGTGGCGTCGCGCAGCGTTCCATCCGTTTGTTGGATGTACAGTCGGTTTGGCAACCCGCCCTGCTGACAGACGTAGAGATCATCCAACAGATCGCCATTGACATCGCCAATTGCGAGGCCGTGGTTCGCGACCACATCCAGGCCCATATCGCGCTGGATCCGCAGCCGCCAGTAATCGGTGCTGTGGAGAAGCTGCTCGCGGTATGATGGCACATTCCCGAGCACCGCCTCAGTGCAATCGTGGAACAATGAGTCCTGCCCGGCAGCACCATGATACCGAGTCTCCGAGTGCTTCAGCACATCGATGCTCACAAGCAACGGATCGCGACCTTCGGTGGAAGGATCCCAAGCACAGACCCAGTGCGCATCCAGTTGGACGCGACCTCCAGGCACCTCGCCCGTTGCCTTGGAAAGGATCTCCGTGCGGTTGGCATCCACCTTGAAGAGCTTCAGCTTCAGGTGCGGATGCGTCGCGTCTCTGCCGAGTGCTCCCAGATAACTGCGCATGGCAGCATTGAGGCCGGATGCACCTTTGTGCATAGGTGTTTGATTTCCGATGGTCGCTCGGGTCACTTTGAGGGAACCATCATCGAAAACTGACGACTGATCAGCGGGCCGCAGTTCTCCACTGACAAACTGCGGGCTGGCCAAGCCTTCCGGGAGTTCTTCCTCCATCGCTTCAAAGTGTTCGACCAGCCGATGCAACTGCCGGTTTGCAGCTTCGCTGAAGGCCTCCGTGTCCCAACCATCCTTCGCTGGATCGATGCGACCATAGGCGTCGGCAAGCAGTGGAAACAACTCCATGTTCTGAAGCCCTGGAGCCGTCACGATATCGGCTTCAGCAGCAACTGGCTCCGGAACCGATTCAACTGGAGAAACTGGCACAGAACCAGTGACATCCGTCTCGTCAGGCAGCGCACCATTGTCACACGCACTCAGAAGAGCTGAGCCAGCGAAGACAAGCAGGAAGTTTCGAATGAACTGCATTGGGAAAAGTGTTTCTCATTGATAGAGGCTCGGGCCATGAATCTCAAGTCTAGCTAGAGCAAAAAATCGTCGGTGACTGCAGCAGAATGATGAGCGCCGCTGAAATCACTTCCAGCGGCGCTCCCGACTTTTAGATTCTGAAACGGCAGACAGCCAGGCCATCATGGCCTGAATCTTCTGCTATTCTTCGCGAACTCGGTAGTAACGTTCCTTGGTTCCCGCGGGCACATTTTCGTCAGTGAAAGTCGTCGTGTCACCATCACCAGCTTCAACTCCATCCGCTCCTTCGGTCCATTCAGGGATTACGGTCGCGTATTCGATTGCATAGGTTTTCCCGGGTTTCGACTGCCAGGTGACGTCGACCGTGCCGTCGCTTTTTTGTTCTACGGCGGTGATTTGGAATGGCAGGGCTCCGCCGCCGCCGGGCGTGTTGCCGTTGGCCAGCCCCAGGATATCTTCCTCCGGCAAGGCCACCGCGTAGATCGCAAAGTCGTCGATCACCGCTTGTGGAATATTGTTTCCTGGAGGCTCGGCTCCAATGAATAGGTCGGTATAGTCACCTTCAGGCATGGGAAGTGCCCCTTCCGTTTCGAAGGCCAGGATCCCATCGATCCACACCTGTTTGAGCCCCTGATCCTTTACAAACGCGTAGTGATGCCATTCGTCGTCCAGAAAATCGAAATCTTCGAGACCCTCCTGTGCATTGGGGACGAATTCCAAGCGTTGAGCCCCCGCAGTACAACAGCCACCACCCGTGTCAAAGTAGACCGTCCCATTATCCCAGGGAATATGCGCCTGCGCGGCGCGGTTGAACCCTACGGCTCGAATCCAGAACGAACTTGAGGCGGGGGGGGCCTGATTTTTCTGCCATAGCGAAACGGTCATTTGGTCGGTTACCCCAACCGCGTCCATGAAAATCACTTCAGTGACTTCAACAAATCCGCCTTCCGCAAAATTCATTGCATAGTCTCCGTTTGAACCAGTGCGGCCACCACCGTCTTCGGTGTACGTGGCCGAAACGGCGCCCTCAATGCCAGAAACGTTGTCCACTGCCGTGTCTGGGTTTGAGGCATCGTTGAAATCCCAGTAGGCGATCAGGTCGCCAGCCGGCGGCATCGGAAAACTTGCAGCTTTCGTGGGATCGGTGCCCAGCTCGATCTCCCGCAGGTCGGCGAAGCCGTCAACATCGCTGTCTTCTAAATTCGGATTTGTCCCCGTATTGGTCGAATTGACGAATGTGCCCGTATTGGTCTCCACACCGTCGCTCAGACCATCCTTGTCAGAGTCGGCCTTGGTCGGATTCGTTCCGGTGCTGGTAGCGCTGGCCCACGTTCCGGTGTTGGTTTCGACATTGTCTTGCAGTCCGTCTTTGTCGGTGTCTTTGTCATTAGGATTGGTGCGGGCTTCGAACTCGGCAAAATTGGACAGACCGTCACCATCCTTGTCGGCGTCCTTGTCAGCGGCGCTGAACGGATCGAGACCGTTGTCCCCTTCGTAGCCATCCGGCATGCCATCACCGTCGGTGTCGATGAAGTCCGGCGAAATGATCGCCCTGGTTTCGAACACTTTCTTCGCCTCATCGGCGGTCAGCGGACGATCCCAGACGGCAATGTCGTCCATCTGGCCAGTAAAGAAATTGCCGGAGGCATCGTAGACTCCATCGCCGCCGATATTGAAGTTGAACGCGGAATTGGTCTGCTGGACGCCACCGCCCACTGCGGCTTCCTCGCCGTCGACGTAAAGAATGCGCTGCTCTGGAGTCGCCACGACAATGATGTTGGTCCACTCTGCGATGACCGGCCCGAATGGGACGTCAAATGAGCCGCCGGCTGCCGTCCAGTGCTGCATGGTGCTGGGATTAATCATGCCGAATTCGACGGCATCGTTCTGCCCGAAGAGCCCGATGCGGTTGCCGCCTTGCTCGTCAAATTTCACCCAGCCTGACATGGTGTAGTCACCAATGTCGTTCATGATGTTGCCTTCAGTCGTAACCGAATCATCGCTGCCGTCGAAGTTGATGGCGACGTCCCCGTCCAAACCGCTGGCGCCCGCAACGATTTCAGGGTCGCCATTGACCGTTCCCACGTTGCCATTGGCTGATGCATCGAGCGCTTCAGTGGAACCAGCCTTCAGATCATTAAATGACCAGTAGCCGATGAGACCTTGGGTCAGGCTATTGACCGCGACTGGTAAAGTGAATTCCAGAGAGACATTGCCTTGATCTTCCGTGTGCGTCGCCGTTGCGTTCAACTTGCCAGGCTTGCCACCGTCGTCGCCGTAGAGATTGATCTCCAGGTTCATCCAGCGAGTCGAACAACAGCCGTCCGCCCGCGGCCAAAGCCGTAAAGTGGTGATATCGTATTCAGCTCCAAGATCCAAGGTATACTGAGCGCTTTCCGCCAGTCCATTAGCGGTCGACCAGACACCGGCTCCAGTCTCAAGTGCATTGTTCGGATCTTTGTTCGCGCCACCGTGTTCGAGGGATGCGGTGGTCCCAATGTCAGGGAAAAGTTCACCGTCACCATAGGTTGTCAGTTCGCCGTCGCCGATATCATTGGTGCTCGTGGCTTTGCCATCAAATTCAGCGCCATCTTCATTGGGAGTGACCCCGTCTTCAAAGGCCTCCACTTCCGCAAGATGGAACCGGGTGTCCCCATCATCGTTTTTGACGATTTGAATGAATCGAGTGAGGGTAGCGCTCGCCTGAGGAGCACTGCAGAGGATCAGCAAACCGAGGCCGACGGCACTCAGAAGGATGGATTTTCGTTTCATAGTCTAGTGCTAGCGTGATTTACCTTGAATGGCTGGGTTGCTCGGGATTTTGCAAAAATTGGGTGCGATTTGGAACACCGAATTCAAATCATCCGATCTGCGATGTGAATAGCTGCTGCAATTCCTGCGCAATGCAAGAATTATGACTTCACATTGCCGCGAGATCCCCGATATTTTTCCCAAGGGACTTCCTGCCCTTCAACTCTCAATCGGTCAAATTTTCCCAAGTTTATTCAATTCATGAAATCTCAGTGCCCCTGCTTGTCGGGCAAAATGCGCTCTAAACCCGCGATGGCTTCCGCCGAGTTCGGCTGGAGCTTGAGAACCGCACGATAGCGTTCGATTGCCTGATCGAGCTTGCCCGTTGATTCCAACAATCGGGCCAGATTCAGATGGGCACCGGCGTGGGCTGGATTGATCTGGATTGCGAGATCGAAGCGATGCTCCGCTTCGGTTGGCCGACCACTCTGTGCATAGGCGGTGCCCAGATTATTGTGGATGCTGGGGTTGTGTTGATCTTTTGCCACCGCCCGCGTAAGCACTTCTACGGCCTCTGGAAATTTCTTTTCCTGAATCAGGGCGGCCCCCAGAAGGTTCGCGGCCATTTTGTCGTCCGGAAAGAGCCGCTCCAGTTTTTTGAAAATGACGACACCCTCTGCACTGCGACCTTGCTGCAGCAGCTTCTTGCCGTGGGCCTGGAGGACAATGGGCAAAGCGGCTCTTGCGCCTTTGTGGTCAGGCTGGAGCTTGAGGGTTTTCTCAAGGAGTTGCAGACTCTCAGCGGAATTGCCGCGCGCACCGACGATCTGTGCCAGCTGGTAGTGGGCATCTGGAAAATAGGGCGCATCGTCTGGATTCAGATCGAATCGCGTCAACTCGCGGAAGTGCTGCTCCGATTTGGCGGTTTCTCCGAGGTGGCCAGCAAGATCACCCAGCAGGTAATGGGTGTAGGCATCTCCAGGTGCAAGTGCGAGTGCCTTGGTCGCTGCGGCGTAGGCTTCCTCTTTCTTGCCGGCCCAATTGAGCACATTGCCAAGGTTGCGCAGGGCAATGCCCTGAGCCTCGTCATCGATTCCAGCGAGCACGCGTTCTTTCACCTTTTGGATGGTATCCTCATTCAGCGCACTCTTTCCAGAGAGCAGCGCCTGCTGCTCCATCACGTGGATGAGCTCCAGTGCCAGCAGGCGATGCCCTTCGACCGTCGGGTGAACATGATCAAGAAACCACTGGTCACCGGGAATCCCATGGTCACTGCGCGCTGCAAGGAACGCATGGTAATCGAAACAGGGCACCCCGCGGCTGGCAGCGATCTCCGCCAGACTCGCGCGCATTTTTGGCAGGATGCGAAGTGGGCAAACGTCATTCTCAAGAGCCGCGCCATAGGAGGCGCTGGCATCCTCGAACCGCTCCAGCGTCTCAAGCACCTGGCCGCGCAAGTAGAGACTGTGCGCATGAACCGGA
>JAQCER010000026.1 GCA_027618625.1 Verrucomicrobiota bacterium | reverse complement strand
AACAGGACAGCAACCCGGTGGTCAACAACCCGGCGGTCAACAACCCGGTGGTCAGCAACCCGGTGGTCAGCAACCCGGTGGTCAGCAACCCGGTGGTCAGCAACCCGGCGATCAGGGCCGCAGCCCACGGCCTACACTTGACGGCACAGGATCTCCCAATGCCGGAGGAACAAGTGGCATGGGGCAGCCACAGGCAGGCAACAATCCCACCGGCCAGCAGCAAACACCTCAAGATCCCGACGAAGCCATGCGGGACTGGGTAGAAAAACTGGGCGACGTTCAAGACATTCTCGACGATCCGGAGATGCGGGGTTCCGCTGGTCAGATTAAGGACGACGTAAAGGAAATGCTCCGCGACCTGAAACGCACCAGCAAGGTTCCAACCCAGGAGACGATCAAGAATTACGTCCTCAATCCTCTCGGCGAACTCAACTCACGCGTTGAGGACGAACTGACGCGACTGGGGGATGATCAACAGAAGCTGGTACCCATCGACAAGGACCCTGTGCCCGAAGCCTACTCAGAGCTGGTGCAGAAATACTACGAAGAACTCGGCAAAGGGAAGTAACCCACCGCATCTGCCCTCATGGTTTTTATTGCGACTTTAGAATTCCAGGAGAAAGCCCTGTGGCCACTGCTGCTGCTGCTAGCAGCATTGGCAGTAATTTCCGTGGCGATCACCTATTGGAAGATGCCGGAACTCCGAGGCTGGCGATTGGGTGCCGGCCTGATCAAAATGCTCGGGATCGTCCTCCTGTTGTTGGCTTTGTTAGAGCCTGTGCTGGAACAGAAAGTAGCCAAGAAGGGTGCCAACTTTTTCATCACTCTCATTGACAATAGCGAAAGCCAGGGAATCACGGAAGAAGGTGCTACCAGTAGCAGAAGTGATCAGATGAAGGAGGTGCTGAATCAGACCGGCGACGACCAGTGGCAGGAACAACTCAAGGAGCGCTTCAAAGTTCACAACTACACCTTCGGCGAACGCCTCCTGCGACGCGACGATTTTGCCGATCTGAATTTCGATGAACGCAGCTCCACACTGCAATCTGCCCTCGCCGATCTGCGGGATCGCTATGCTGACAAGCCCGTCGGCGGCGTATTGTTGATGACAGATGGCAATATCAGCGGGTTCCAGGCCGAAGCAGGCGAGCTCGATTTCCCTGCTCCGGTCTACACCGTGAATACCGCTGAGGGTGCCGCTGGTCGCGACAGCACGATCCGCAACATTGTCGTTACCCAAAGCATTTTCGAAGATTCGCCAATCACGATCAGCGGCGACATCATTTCGAGTCAGTCGCAGGGAGCGGATGTGGCAATAAACGTCTACGGTGAAAACGGGAACAAGCTCGAAACTCAGACGTTCAAGGTGCCAACCGGAGAAAGCGTCGAGCACGTCCAGAGCGTGCACTTCAGCCTCAAGCCGGAACAACCGGGAGTCGCATTCTACAAACTCGAGGTCGAGCAGACAGGAACAGAACAGGAAGCAACACTGAAGAACAATACCCAATACGTTGTCGTCAATCGGGAAAAGGGCCCCTACCGCATCCTCTATGTCGCCGGAACCTTTATGCCGAGTGGCAAGTTCCTCAATCGAGCGATCACTCAAGATAAGCAGATGTCGCTGGTACGCCTGATCCGCGTTGCCAGAAAAGAGCCTCGCTTTGAATTTCTCAGCCGTGAAGGAGAGGACACCAACCCACTGTTCCGCGGCGCTGATGCCGATGCCACCACGGACGCTTCCTATGATCAGCCCGTACTCAAGCGCCTGGGCGTGATCGATGAAAATGAATTTGCCACAGGATTCCCACTGGTCGCAAAAGATCTGTTCCGATACGACGCGATTATTTTCGATCGAGTCGAAGCAGAATTCCTGCGTGCGGATCAGCAGTCTCTGGTGCGCGAGTTCGTCACCAAGCGAGGAGGCGGATTCCTGATGCTCGGTGGCAATCATTCACTCGCTTATGGCAACTGGGCAAACACCCCTATCGCCGAAGTCCTACCGGTTTTCATCGAAGGCGAAATGCGGTATCCTAAAGCGATGCTCGATCGGAGTCAGGGGATTCGCGAAGGCAAATTCCCAGAGGGCTCGCCACCGCCATTTGAACAGAAATTCGACCTCACGCGTGAAGGCTGGCTGGAGCCCTGGGCACGCCTGCGCGACGACCGCGCCAGCGAAGAAGTGAGACTGGCTAACTCACCAAGTGCCCATACGATCGCCGAAATCGGTGCCCCAAAACCTGGGGCCAGCGTCATTTCTTCCTACCAGATCAGCGGCGCGGACGCCACCAGTTACCCCGCTCTGGTGACGCAGTCGTTCGGCAAGGGCCGTAGCATGGTGCTCCCGGTTTCTGACCTCTGGAAAGGCAGTCTGGGCAATCGTCAGCGCATGGAGGATCTCTACAAGTTCCAGCGGCAACTGTGCCGGAAGCTCATCGCCGACGTCCCTCGACCAGTGCAGACCGAGATCATCCTCGACTCGAGCCGGTTCCTGCCCACCGCCCGCATCCAGACGATCGTCAACAACCGTGAATACGATCCGATGAGCGATGCCGCAGTCGAAATTTCCATCACCGACCCTAACGGAGACGCACAAACGATCGAAGGTAATCTCTCTCTGGAGAAGCCAGGTCTTTACACCGCTGAGTTTTCCGGAGGTCACGAAGGAATCTATAGGGCAGCCATCGTAGCCAAGGACAGCGCAAACGAAATCATTGGCAATACCGAGGCCGGCTGGGTCGTCAATCCAGGCCTTGAGGAATTCCAGAGATTGACTGGCAATGCCGATCTTCTCAAAGAACTCTCTGCACGCACCGGAGGTGAGGTGATCAAACTTTCCGAGGTAGACGAACTGGTGAAAACACTTGAGAAGAAATCCGTTCCCGTAATGGAAACCAAACGTCGTCCACTCTGGCACGCGCCATGGGTGCTGATCCTGGCACTCGCCTGCTTCATGGCTGAGTGGGGCATCAAACGCTTGAGGGGACTGCCATGATGAGAAGATACCCATTGAATATCCTCACCAAATTACAACGCGCGTATCCGTTCTCGCTGCTGGCGGCTGTGGCGGTCGCTACCACCCTCCCCTGTCCCGCCCAGGACGAAAGGGAAGCAGCACCGGTTGCACCACCGGAAGTAGAAGTAGAAGTAGAGGTAGAGGCAGCGCCAGCGGAAACCGGCCCAGACGAAGGAAAAGTCAATGCAGAACTGATCATCGTTCAGGGCACTCCCGGTGAAGAGACTTACACCGAAGATTTTGCCGCCAGTGCCGAACTTTGGAAAGAAGCCGGTGAGAAAGGGATGTCGAAAGTGATCCACATCGGCCCCGAAAACGAACAGCAGCGGGAAAAGCTCAAGGAATCGATCGCCGCGATGCAGCCGGATTCTCCCGTCCCGCTCTGGATCGTGCTCATCGGTCATGGCACGTACCATCGGCCCGCGGCAAATTTCAACCTCACTGGTGAAGATGTTAGTGCGCTCGACTTGGGAGAATGGCTCGACGAATTCAAGCGACCAATCATTCTGATTCATGGCGGTGCCGCCAGCGCCCCCTACGTGAACAGACTCAGCCGCGAAGGCCGCGTCATTATTACCGCGACCAAAAAAGGCTCGGAAATCAATTACACTCGCTTCGGCACCTTCATGGCCAGGGCGCTGCAGTCAGCGGACCTGAACAACGATGGCCAGGCCTCTGTTTACGAATGTTTCCTCCACGCAGCACGCCAGACCAGCGCGTTCTACGAGACCAATGGCCTGCTCGCCACAGAAAGCGCCCTCATCGATGACAACGGCGACGGTCGCGGAAGCGAACTCGAACTTCTTGTGCGCTTCGAGACCAGTACCAACCGCATCGTGGATGGCGACTACTCACGGCTCTGGAGTCTTGTCCTCAACGAGGATGAAATGAAGCTCACGCCAGACCAGCGACGTCGGCGCAATGTTCTTGAGCGCCAGATCTTGGAACTGAGCCGCAAGCGCACTGAATACGCGGATGAATCACAATTCTACGCTGTTACCGAACCGATTCTGCTGGAGATCGCCCGTATCTACACCGAGAACGAAGCATCTCCCGAGCCTGAACCAAAACCAGCGGTGGAGGCAGAGACCCCGCCCGTAGAGAACGGTGACGAGGAGCAAGTTGAGTCTCCCGTTGTTACACCGGGCGAATCGCCGGAGCCGTGAGGTGACGCACTTTGGCCCATCGTCTGAAGGGCACGTGACAAACTGAGAGCCATGGGATTCCGCGCACGAGCACTGGCAAAGATCAGAGTGCTGATACCCGCGCCTTTAGTTGCCTGCCAGGGTGTGCTCTTCCTGCTGTTCACCTTCCGCTGGGTTGGCGGTGACTTCAATTCTCCCGCAGGCGACCGCGCTTATTTTTCCCTTTCGGACGACTATTCCGATTCCTTTCACCCTTCTGGCAAAGGTGAAAAATAGTACCTTCCGCACTCCACCGCACTTACGACCTATCGATTGAAGATTGAAAGCACTTTGGAACAATAGCCTTGTCGGACTGAAGGCGAACCTCATTCCAGGCATCATCCTGCAAACCATTGGTCTGTCAGTCGTGCTGATTTACTACTTCGCCGATTCCGCACGCGGAGTATTCATCGCGATCGCCGATTTGAAGCTGGCGTATGGGTACCTCTTCTCTGCAGTGGCTACCGGGATCTTCGGCGGCCTCATTCCCTTCGCTTACCTTTACAGAGCCAGAAAAGTTCCACCAGGCCGCGTCCGCTCATGGCTCATCTTTTTTGTGCTGTATTGGATGTGGCGGGGAGTCGAAGTCGACGCGTTCTATCGCCTCCAGGACTGGATGTTTGGCAGCGCCCTTGATTGGAAAACGGTGTTGACCAAAGTAACCGTCGATCAGTTTCTCTATTGCCCATTCTGGTCGGCACCCGTGACAGCCATAATTTTCGGGTGGAAGGATGGTGGATTCAGCTGGAACGCCCTTCGAAAGCAGTTCAATCGTCGCTTATTCACCTACGAAATCCCCGGCGTCCTCCTCGCCGTCTGGCTCGTCTGGATCCCAGCCGCATCGATCATTTACTCCCTTCCCCTCCTCCTGCAGATCCCTCTGTTCAATCTCGTTCTCTGCTTCTTCGTTCTACTCATCAGCGTGCTCGGGAAGGAGTGAGGTCAGGCTAGTAAAATGTGCGAAACGATTATCCTGCGGCTACGGCTGAGACTTCGTCTTCCGTCATAGGTGATCCAGGGGTGCCTTCATCTTCGCGGACGCCGTTCTTTACTTCGTATTCGCGGCACCAGCCTTTGATCTCAAGGTCGTTGAAGATTTTGCCGAGAACTCGGCGGAGCAGGCCTTTGAGGTTGGCGTTTTCGAGGCTTTGGAGGGAGCGGATGGCGGTCTCTTTATACGATTCCAGAAGCAACATGCAGCGGTCGTCTGCCTGGACGCCGTGGGCCAGGGCGCGGACGCGGTCGAGGTCGGCGCTGGCGTTTTTTCCAGACCATAGCTCGGCCATGAATTCCTGATCTTCTCCTTTGGCTTTCTCGTAGGTGGTGGACAGGAGGATGCTGGGGCGGATGGTGCCAAGCTCGTTCTTGCCTGAATCTTCGGAGAGGTCGTCGAGGTCGTCACGGATCTGGTAAGCGATGCCGAGGGCTTCACTGTATTCGTGGAGAACGGTGGCTACTTCGTCGAGATGACCCGCGTATGCAGCACCGACCTGAAGCGCTACTTCGAAAGCTGGCGCGGTCTTCTGGCGGAAAATCTCCAGCACCTGGGTGCTCTTGAGGACTTCGGGATTGCGCGCCCACAGGAGTTCGGCCCCCTGGCCACGGCAGAGTTCGCGCTGCCCCACGGACGCCGCCAGGATCATCTCGGTCTTCTGCTTGTCACTGACATTGCACTCACCGATGAGGCGGTAGCCTTCGCCGATGAGCAGGTCGCCGACGTTCAAAGCAACGGGCACTCCGTATTCCTGATGCAGCGTGCTTTCGCCATAGCGTTCGTGATCTTCGTCCTCGATGTCGTCGTGAATGAGCGATGCCTTGTGGAAACACTCCACGGCAACAGCGATCTTCTTGATGTCATCCGGGATCGGTTCGCCGCGATCGTCACGCAGCGCCTGATAGGCTGCGACAGTGAGGAATGGTCGCCAGCGTTTGCCCGCGCGCGCCATCCAGTCGAGAGCGATGGACTCGGTTTGGCCACTGGCCGTGCCCATGATGGCTTCGAGCGAATCGCGGTCGAACCAGGTGCGTACGTCATCGTGCAGGGCGTTAAGATTGAGGCGCCGGGTTTTGTCCTCGCTGCTGAGATGGATGTAGTCCCACACCCAGTCGTTATCGACGGTAGTGTTGATACAGTCGTCCTGCAAAAGTGGAACTGCGACGGATGGGATCGCGGCGGCTTCTACGTATGGAAAGGTGCGCTCAAGCACTGCGAGGCAGCTGATACCGACGATGGCTTCGATCTTGCCAGTCTGAATGAGCGACATCACGACGGCCGAACCCTCTGCTACAAGGACTGCATAACCGAGGCGCTCGGCCTCATTTTGAAAATCCTGGATGGTACAAAGTCCGCACTGCTTGCACAGGAGACCGAACTCGTCGAACGGCGCGGGACACTTGTCTTCGACGCGCAGACATTTCGGCATCAAAAGCAACCGGCGCTCGTAGGGGATCGATGCCAGAGTCTCCCGCCACATTTCGTTGTTCAAACAAACTGCGGTGTAGTGAAGGTAAATCTCGGCTGTGCCGGTGATCGCATGGATTTTGCGGGCGTGGACTTCCAGCTCGTCCTGAGGCATCGGAGGAACGGGATTGTGTACCTCGACGTAATCGCGGATCGCCGCCAGCAGCGCATCGCGCTCGGCCTTGGTCTGCGGAATATTTTTCTTCGGTGGACGAACGCGGGTGGTCGTGATCGGAACCGTTTTCGGCAGTGCGATTGAGGCAATTTCGGAGGTCAACGTGCTCATGAGAGATTAGAAAAAGGAGAGACGATTAGTTTGCGGATGTTTGGGCTTTGAGGGCAACATCTGCTTTTGCCGCTGCGGCGGCCGCGCGGCGTAGAATTTCTTCGGGAGATGGGAGGTTTTCCAGCACTTCGGCGGGGATCATACCGTCCTGCTGGAGCTTTGTAAGGCATTTTTTGCGCTCACTCAGCGCTTTGTCCGGACTCCGCTCCTTGGAAAACCGGGACTTTGCCTGCTCGGAGCGGGTGCGGAGGCTGGCGTAGATGTCGCCCCCTAACAGAGACGAAATATCAACCTTCATCTTCTCGCGCTCAAGGTCCTGGGTGTTCACCTTGTCGCCATTGATCGGGCCACCCGAATACTTCGGGAACATGATCGCGACTTCTGGACAAACGCGCGAGCATGCCGGGCAGTTGGTCTTGCAGTTGTCATTGTTCTGCACCTGAATCCTGTTCTCCGTGTCGACACCGTAGACGTCGAACAGGCAGAAGCTGAGGCACTGCATGCAATTGGTGCATCGATCGTAGTCGATCACCGGGAACCAGGGCTTCCACTTGCCGGGTTCATTCATCGGCTGACCTTCTCGAAATTGTTCGACCCGGCCGAGAACCTCGTCCGCGGAAAGCCCAGAGACGGTAACGGTTTCAATCGATGCCTGACCCGAAGCGTCTTCCAGGCTCGGTGCGTCACCGGCAAAATCCCCCAGCACCAGGAGACGTTGTTTTCCCTTCAAAGTTGGGGCCGAAATCTCCCTGCCGCCTTCCTTTGCAAGTGCCACTGCGAATCCTTTGTCGAGCAACTGGCTGAGCACGGCGAGGCGTGTCTCGTCAGCGAGGGGGGACGCACCTTTGCCTTCGTAAATAATGACTTGTATCGGACTGTTGTCGTTACTAAGCATGACTTGAGGTATGCGATGATGTTGAAGATGCGATATTCCCGTCGAGCAGCAGTGCCGCGGCTTCCTCGCCGGAAAGCTCGCGCATATTCACGACCTCAATCCCCTGCTCCGGCAGTGGATGACCCGCCGCGTGGAACAGCCACTTCACGGCGCGCGGATAGCAGGCCGCTATCCTAACACAACCACTGCCTTCAGCGATGCTCTTCAATCGTGGATCGCGACTGGCGGACATTTCGCACAGGTCGGACACCGCCTCGAACGGTCGCCCGGCGTCGCTCAGGCGCTGCAACACCTCGTCCTTCACCCCCTGCGGCACCGTATTGGCATAGGCGCAGCGGCAATAGAGAATCCTGTGGGACTGTGGCGAAATTTCGGACATCTGCGACTTTACGAAGCAATTTTTTCTGGTGTTGCGTCTGGTTTGCTGCCGGCGGACTCGGAACTGCCTGGTACAGAAGCAATTACGTTTTGCAAGTCACTATAGACACCAAAATCGTTGTAGAAAAACTTCTTTGCGATCCGGTACATCCAGTGCTTCTCTGGAATCTCCTCCTCCAGCACCTGGCTGCCCTTCTTCGACATGGAGTCGAGTTCGGCGATCGCCGTGCCGCGTATGGTGGTGTCGGTCGCTCCATGTTTGAGAGCCAGTTCCTTCACAATGTCTGGCCGCTCCAGAACGATACATCCACGGGTGTGGCGCGCAGCGGTCTCACGGAAGTCCTTCAGGAACGACGAGCCATTCATCACATCGAAGATGTTGCGCTGGTCGTTGATGTTGTCGGTCGCGAACTGAATGATCGGACACGGCTCGATGGCACCTTTTGGAGAAATGTGATGGCTGATCCCGGTGGCCATGGGACAAAGCGCTTTGCCGTTGTGATCGTAGTAGGCATCGACCAGAACGATCGGCAATTTTGCCCGCATGTCGACTACGAACTGGCGAACCTGCCGCGCCTGTTCACGGGTGAGCGCGAGTTCCTCATGAATCTGCGGCCCGACTGGACGGTAGGTATGATACCAGGCATAGTGCACGCCGCGATCGATGAGCGTGCGCAGCCATTTTTCGGTCAACAGGTCGCCGATGTTGGTCTGGCAGAGGCTGGTGGCGACTCCAGTGAGCAGTTTGTTTTCGATGCAGTGATCGAGTCCGCGCAGCGTGCGCGTGAGCACGTTCTGTTTTCCACGGCGTTCGTCGCTGATGATCTCGGAGCCTTCGATGCTCACCAGCGGCGTCACATTGCCGAGCTGCCGCAAATTTTTTGCGACCTTTTCGGTGATCAGCTGACCATTGGTAAAGACCTGGAAGAAGCAATCTGGATGCTGCGCGAGGAAGTCGAACAACTCCGGATGCATGAAGGGTTCACCGCCAAGAATGCCGAAGAAGCTGTTGCCGTGGGCCTTTGCCTCATTCACGAGTCGATTCAGCTGATCGAGTTCAATCTTCACCTGTGGCTTGTCGACATCGACCCAGCAGCCCTGGCAGCGGAGATTGCAGGAGTTCAAAATCGAAATGTAGAGAAACGCCGGGAAGTACTCGCCGCGCTTCATCCGATTTTTGTACAATTGCACCGAGCGCGCCCCTTTAAATCCGAAATTCCACGCCATCTTCAGCAGAAGGCGGGGATCGGTGGTGCGCAAAATACGGCTGCCGAGCTGAAATATCATAAGGTGGGAGCCACTTGAGACTGAGTCGCGGTAGCGTGGCCACATTGATCCAGCATCTGGGGTAAATGCAAGCTTTCCGCCTCGGATTGCGACGACTGGAAACAAGCTCGGAAACCAGACGAATTCCCGCTGATGTTCAGTGTCATTCAATGGAACGCGGAAAGGAGCCCTGAGCTTCTCAAGAAAGGCGCCGACAGGGAAACAGGCCGACAGCCTCACTGCCCACGTCATTTCACCTCTGGATCTTTACGGCAAGAGATCTTGAAACGCCCGGTCGACGGGCGGATGTTCCGGGAATGTTGACCACCACCGATGCCCTGGAGCGCATACTTGCAAAAACTCCGCAACTCGCAACCTCCGAAGTGGCCCTCGACGCCGGACTCGGGAGGTTTCTCGCGCAGCCGATGCAGGCGCACCTGTCGTTGCCCCGATTCGACCAGTCATCGATGGATGGCTATGCGATCGCGGGCAAAAATTGCGGCAGCTCCGGAGATCGATCGCGTTTGCAGGTTATTTCAGAGGTCGCTGCCGGTAGCGAAGCCACTGTTGCCGTCGGCGATGGCCAAGCGGTGCGTGTATTCACCGGGGCTCCGGTCCCCCCGGGAACTGCGGCAGTGATCATGCAGGAAGATGTCACCGCGCACCCGGATGGCACGGTCACGCTCGATACTCCAGCCGAACCCGGCGAGTTCATCCGCCGGGCTGGTGCCGACGTCTGCGCAGGACAACGCATCGCCGAAGTGGGGCAGCGCATCACGCCGTCCCTGCTGGCTGTTCTGGCGACTCAGGGGTGGGCGAACGTGACAGTTGGCGGCATCCCAAAGGTTGGAATTCTTTCGACTGGCGACGAACTGGTTCCACTTGGAGCGCCCCTGCCGTCCTCAGCTTGCATCTACAACAGCAATGGCCCGATGCTCAAGGCGCTGGTAGTGTCCTCTGGTAGTGAATGTGTCAGGGTGGAACACTGCAGAGATGATCTGGCGACGCTCAGTGACTGCCTGCGCGACCTGTCGGATCAATGTGACGTAGTCATTGTCTCGGGAGGCGTTTCGGTTGGCGACCACGATCATGTGCGCCCGGCGATGCTGGCGGCTGGCTATGAGATGGATTTTTGGAGAGTACGCATGAAGCCAGGCAAGCCGCTGGCATTTGGAGTCGATCCCACGGGGTGCCGCCTTGCGTTCGGCCTGCCGGGGAATCCGGTATCTGCCTTCGTCACGTTCTGGCTGTTCGTTTTCCCTTCGTTGCGCAGAATGATGGGCGCCACCGGAACAGACTTGAGTCTCCCGGTTGTAAGCGTGAGCGCATCTGCAGAAATTCACAACAAGGGCGATCGCGCTCATTGGTTCCGAGGTCGCATCACCGGCGCGCATTTCGAGCCACTAGGACTGCAGGAATCCCACGCCCTGTTCTCGCTATCGAAGGCGAATGCTCTGGTTTGTGTCGAACCGGAATGCTCGGTCGCTGCGGGAACCTCCGTCGACGCTTATCTCCTACCTTGGCAGTAGCACCCATGCGGCGTCCTGCTTAGGCGAGGCTACGGAACCATCCACGATTCCGATACCACTGCGTCAATCCATGCCTGCGAATTGGATTGCCCCTCCTCGTCTTTTTCAAAGTGGAGCATCAACATGACCTTGATAGCGGGTCTGCTCTCGCCATCCGCACCCGTCACATGCTGGCCCTTTTCCGCAAATAGCCTGGCGAGTTCGATAGCGATTTCAGAATTCGTTTCGGTGTAAGCCCAGCAACTGGAAACCTCATCTGCACCGAGCACCTCAAGGCAGAGATACTTGAATTCGTCTTTGTAGAGCCTGTTGTAATAATCCCCCAGGGTGCAAGTAACCCTGTAGACTGCAGGCTCGGATGGCTGGTTCGAAACGAAATCCGACATCAACGGATCGGCGAACAAAACGAAACTTTCCCAGTCCAGCTTTGGCCCCTCAGGGGTAATCTCAAATACCGCAGTACGGGAAGCGCCGTCCTTGAATTTAACGTCGATCCACGTGAATTTTTTACCACTGATCCACCCCGTGACGGGCCATCCAAATTCGACCTCTTGAGCAAACGGCGAATTCCCCTGGTCGGCGTAGATCTTCATCCGTGGCTCCGTGACCTCGGGATGCCTCACGAACGGCAGCTGCTCCTCAATCTTCCGGGTCGCGAGGAAACTCCTCAGCAGGGCTTCGGCAGCCTTGGATTCATCGATGGAATGATCGACCACCGCGTCGCCAACTGAAACCGTGGGCGCATCGTTCTGGTTTTTGATCATGAAGTAGATCGCAGCCGCCAGCGCGGGCAATGCCAACAGTAGCGCCAAAACTACGAGCCGCCGAGTTCCCCGCGCGGGCCGACCACTGGCTGCTCCCCACGCGTTCGCCTGCTCCGCGGCAGCGTCCTCCATTTCTTCGCGCCCGACAAATGCAGGCATCCGTTGACCCGCTCCACCTGGAGGCGGAATAGATCCAGCAGTTGCTCTACCACCTGCCCGCCCCAATGGAATCTGGCTGGACGAGGGCAGTGGCGTTCCACCTTCTTTCGCTGCCCCACCTGCAGACGACTTGAAGTCTTCGTGTGACGCAGTGGCGCGCTGAATCTTGCGCTCCTTGGAAACGGCCCTATAACGCTTCAACTCGGACGGGCTGATCTCGACATCGCGCTGCTTAGGGATCGGTTTCACATTCGCCTTCGGTTTCTGCATCGGCGATGGCGCGGGTGAATCATTCAGCGTCCTGCCAGGTCGATTGGGCCCGGACGGAAGGAGCGTGCGAGGAGCGCTGCCGCTGGGGATTGCAGACACCGTTTCGGCGGGCATGTGATCCGCAGAACGCTGGGATGGCAATTGGGTCCTGGGAGGCGACACCGTGGCCGCTGGATCGGTCACCTTGAGAAGCTTAGCCTCGATTCCCAGTGCTGGGCAGATCACATCCTGGCTACACCCCGCACAGTTCACCACCTTCCCGGCATCCTTGGGGCGGATCCAAATCAACCGCGCACATCCCGGACAATGAAAAGAGATCTGACCCTTCGTGCGAGACGCAGCCATCGGATCGATCTGCGGCCCAGCCGCCATTGCAGACAGTTGCCCAAAATCCTCACGCGCCTCACGCGACGCTCCCGACGGAAGGCGGGTGACCCCACCGGTTTTCCGGCGCTCTTCGAGCACAGCTTCCTGAAATTCGGCACTCACCACAGGAGTTTCAGGCAATGGCGTCGCGGATCGCCGACGACTGGGCAGCTGGGATTTCGCAGCTGATGCCCGGTCGGTCGGAACAGTCGGCGACTTCGCTTGCTTCGGCATTAAAATCAACTTGTCGCAATATGGGCAGACAGCTTCCTTCCCGGCTGTCTCTTCATCGGAGATCAGCGGTTCACCACACTTTGGGCAAGGGAACTCGA
>JAQCER010000025.1 GCA_027618625.1 Verrucomicrobiota bacterium | reverse complement strand
CGGGCACCGACCTCCGGCTCATTTACAAAATCGTATCATGACAGATTCCGTCGAAGTCAGGTGCTCTGACACTGGTTGAGACACGCAGCGATTCCAATTTCGCCGGACTGCTGATCGAAGACGGGGCCACGAGCCTGACTCTGTCCCAACCGGGAGGTGTCCGGCAGGTCATTCTGCGCAAGGACGTCAAGGGAGTCCGCCGACATGCAGGGTCGCTGATGCCCTCATTCGCCGGGGTGCTCGCTCCCGATGATACTGCTCATCTGCTCGGCTGGCTGCGTGGTCAACTGAACCCCGAAGTCGACGCCGCGAATCGCATCGTCCTCTTCGATGAGCAACCGGAATTCGCCGCCCTGCTCGCCGACGAATCGGGCACGGCAATGGTCGAGACCACCGGAGCTGCCTTCGGTCGGCTTTGCCTGCGGATCATGCCTCCGCAGCGCGCGTCCCGGCAACTCCCGGGATGGAACTACCGCATCGTTGAAAAGCCCTCCGCCGTCGATGAGTTCCGTTACCTGCGGCTCTCGTGGCGCGTTGCGGCCAACGCCGATGGCGTCATGATCGAACTCGCCCGTTCAGGAAGTTGGCCACGCGCCGAAGACAGCGCAGGCCGCTACTACGCAGGTCGCAACACCACGGCCTGGAAAGCGCTTGAGACCAGCTCTCGCCCGCCGCGCGAATGGGATACTGTCACTTTCGACTTGTGGAAGGACATGGGCGATTTCACCCTCTCCGGCATCGCTCCCACCGCCATGGGTGCAGACGTGTGGTTCGACAGAATCGAACTGCGGCGGTGACTTCCGTCCGCAGAACTCAGGCAAGGATCCCCTGCACAACCTTGCCATAAACATCTGTCAGGCTTTCTTTCCTTCCCTGATGGAAATAGGTAAGCAATTCGTGGTCGATTCCCATGAGATGGAGGATCGTGGCGTGGATGTCGTGAACGTGGACCCTGTCTTTCACAGCCTGAAACCCGAACTCGTCGGTCTCACCGTAGGCGACTCCGCCCTTGACCCCAGCTCCCGCCATCCACATGGAGAAACCATACGGATTGTGGTTACGCCCGGGTGCGTCTTTCCCCTCGCTGAACGGCATCCTGCCAAACTCCCCGCCCCAGACTACGAGAGTTTCGTCGAGCAGGCCCCGCTGCTCAAGGTCTGTCAGCAACGTGGCAATGGGAAGATCGACTTCTGCGGCGTGGCGTCCGTGGTTTTTTTCGATTGATTCATGGGCATCCCATGTCTCCTCAAGGTGCCCGCCGCCGGAGTAGAGTTGGATAAAGCGAACACCGCGCTCGACCAGTCTCCGCGCCACCAGGCAATTGCGGCCGAACTCATCCGTGGGCTCGCTGCCGATCCCATACGCCTTCAGCGTTGCCTCGGTCTCGGCGGCAAGGTCAACCGCCTCGGGAGCTTCTGCCTGCATCCGGTAAGCGAGTTCGTAGCTCTGCATTCGGGACTGCAATTCATGCCCGCCCGGTCGTGCGGCGAGATGGCTCTCGTTGAGTTCCTGCAGGAGGTCAATCTGCCGACGTTGCGCCTGCCGATCGAGGTGCTGTGGGCCGCGAAGATCCAGAATGGGATTGCCCTGAGGACGAAACAGTGTTCCCTGGTACGACGACGGCATGAAGCCGCTTGACCAATTGGGCTGGCCGCTTATCGGGCCGCCCCGTTTGTCTAACATGACAACATATCCCGGCAGACTTTCGTTGGCGCTGCCGAGTCCATACGTAACCCATGAACCAAGCGACGGACGTCCGATCAACGGCATGCCGGTATTCATCTGCACCAGAGCGGAGCCATGCGCGTGGCTGTCGGCATGGCATGAGCGAATCACCGCCAGCTTGTCCGCGTGTCTGCGCACATGAGGAAAGTAGTCCGAAATGAGGAGGCCGCTCTGCCCGCCCGGGCGG
This sequence comes from Verrucomicrobiota bacterium, assembly GCA_027618625.1. Taxonomy (GTDB): domain Bacteria; phylum Verrucomicrobiota; class Verrucomicrobiia; order Verrucomicrobiales; family DEV007; genus JAGROY01. Next base: position 11,193 of record JAQCER010000025.1, on the reverse strand, counting down.
AACTCCCGCCAGTTTGGGGTCAGATATCCCACCTGTCGGCCGCCAGAGTTGATATAGTTTTTGTCGGGCGGCAATGCCATGCCGGCATATTTTCGAAGTTCCGGCTTGTAGTCGAAAGTGTCGACCTGGCTTGGCCCGCCGTTCATCATTAAAAAGATGCAACTCTTCGCCCTGGTCGCAAAATGCGGTGATTGGGTTACGAACGGATTCGTGTTTTCGGCACCGAAACCGTTTCGGGCAAAGAAGCCGGTTCCTGCCAGCAAGGATGTCATGGCAAGTCCGGCAAAGCCGCCTCCCATTTCCCAGGCGAACTCACGCCGCGTTACGCCACACGGGAAATTCTTCCGATCGCAGAAAGCTTCAGTCGACATACAGGAATTCGTTGGTGTTGACGAGCACGTGGCAGAGTGATGCGACTGCCTGCAGTTCCGCTTCGGCACTGCCGTTACTTTGAAAATGCGAGAGCTGCTGTTCGATGTGGCTGCGGGCACTTACGAGTTCCCGATCCTTCGGCAAGCGCCCTAACACTTTGCTCCAACAGAACCGGATTTGCTGATCAATGTCCGCGTCCTGCTCCATTGCCATGAGTGCCAGTCGCGTGCTGCGTTCGTGCACGAATGCGTTGTTCAGCATCGCGAGAGCCTGAGGGGCCACCGTGGTAAGATCACGTTTCCCACAGGGTTTTTCGCTGTTGGGAAAGTCGAACGTGGTCATAAAGGGAAGCAGCAGGTGGCGCTTGGTCATCATGTAGACGCTGCGACGCATTCGCTCGGGTTCGGGCGACGGTGTCCACGCATCGGCCTTGCGCGAAAAGCCTTCCAGCACCTCGGGCGCCATGATTGGGTAGAAACTTGGCCCGCCCATCGACAAGTTAAGCTCACCCGTAATGTGAAGCATGGAATCCCGCAAGGATTCGGCATCGGCCCGGCGGCGGTTGGCCTTCCACAGCAGACGATTGCCCGAGTCGATGGCATCGTTTTCCAACTCATCGGGATGCACCGACGACTGCTGATACGTCTCTGAAAGGATGATCTGGCGGATCATGCGCTTCATCCGCCAACCACCTGCCATGAAGTCCGCAGCCAGCCAGTCCAGCAACTCCGGATGTGACGGAACATCCGCCTTGAAGCCAAAGTTGTTCGGAGTGCGCAAGATGCCCTGACCCAGCAGCTGCTGCCAGAGGCGATTCACCATCACCCGTGCGGTCAGTGGATTCCGCGGGTCGGTGATGAACTTCGCCATTTGCACGCGGCGGTGGTTTGTCGCCGCGCCTGCTGGTGCGGGTTGCAAGGGTCTGTCTAACACAGGCACCAACGAAAGATGTCCGGGCTCGACCACTTCCGCAGGCTGGTGCGCATCTCCGTTCTTGAGCAGGCGAAATTCAGTTGGGTTAATTGTGATGTCCGTCCAGCCAAAAACCCCGCTCATTCCGAGTTCATCATCACTCGGGCCGCCCATTAATGCACGATCCCGAGGTTCAATCGCACCTGGCCAGAATGCTGCGGCAAAGCGATAATAGTCGCGCTGCGGAATCGGATCAAACTTGTGGTCATGGCACCGGGCACAGTGAACCGTAACGCCCATGAACGCTGTCGACACGACTTCCACCATATCCTCGAGCCGCTCATACTTGTAATCGTTAGGATTATTGGGCTCGTCGTTCCATGTCCCGGCGCGGAGCATTCCTGTAGCCACCACCGATTGTTCAGACCGCTCCTCGATTTCGTCGCCAGCGAGTTGTTCGAGCACAAATTGATCGTATGGCATGTCGGTATTGAATGCCTGGATCACCCAGTCGCGATACTTCCACAGGTTCGGCTTCACTTCATCGCGTTCGTAGCCATTGGTTTCGGCAAAGCGAACGACGTCGAACCAATGCCGTGCCCAGCGTTCGCCGAAGCGCTCCGATGCAAGCAATCGATCCACCAGCTCCACATACGCCGTCGTGGGAGAAGCGCTTTTGGTGAAAAGGTCGATCTCTTCAAGCGTCGGAGGTAAGCCGATCAGATCGTAATACACACGGCGGATCAACACTTCCCGATCAGCAGCGGTGGCTGGCCGTAAGCCTGCTGAACGCAGGCGTTGCCGAATCCATGAATCGATCGCTGAAACTGATGTGGCGCCATCGGCCGATGGAACGGACGGGACATGCGGTTTCTCGATTGGCTGAAACGCCCACCAATCCAATCCAGCCCTCGTTGGCTCCTCTTGTCCCGACGACGACACCAGTCCACCCGTCAGGATCAGCGTGACAGCGATAGCGATTCGCGTGACAGCGATAGCGATTCGAAATCGAGTCCGCGCCTGAGCCCGCTCGAACACTGAGGCTGCTGCACGCATAGTAATCACTGTTAAGATCGAACACGTATCCCGCCAAGGTCAATCTCCATTCGTGCGAAGTCGAACTTCCACGCAGAGGGGCTCGATCGGTCATGCATCTCTCTTCACCTATGGGCGGCTCAGGCGTAAATGTGTGTTTTGCGCAACGGATTCAACCAATTCACTCACAGGTAGTTAGATGCATTCGATGGAACTTCCATAATTTTGTCTCATTTTTCTTCCAATTTGGCGACTATGTCCGTATTGTTTCCCCTACAACTCGGTTGATGTCCGCCATGTCTGATCGTGACCACACCCAGATCAATTATGTGTTCGCTGCCACAGCGCTCTCGGTCGGGATGTCTCTTGGGGTCTTACTCAGTCACCTACTCTGGCGCATCGACTACATGCACGTGGGTTCTGGGTCGGACAACGAGGCCAACGGTGTCGCTTTGAAGGGAGTTGCCATTGGGCTTTCCGAACAAACCCAAGCCACGCTTGATGTTTCGGCATTTCGGGACAGGATCTACACCTACGATGCCCTTGATTCGGTTTTGGACGCAAGCAACCGGATGGGGCGCTTATTCGATAAAATTCCAGACGACGCGTTTCCACTCGCCGTCGGACTGATCGAGGATATTGAGACACGTATGGCCAAAAGGCGGGCGGTGGAAGTTCTGTTCACACGATGGTCAGAAACGGAACCGGTGGCCGCAATGGATGCGGCCGACGCGATCGAGAACAGAATGAGCAGGGAGATGGCTCAGCGGGTGGTCCTGTCTGTGTGGCTGAAGGCTGATTTTGCGGGTGCTCGCGAATACATTTCACGATCTCCAGATGACAAAGGCCGTGAGCGTCTGTTGCGCCATGCGATTGCCATTCTGGGCGACGATTCCCCCGATCAGGCAGTTGCGCTTGTTATGACCTCCACGGATCCGGTGATGAAGAGCAGGCGTTTGCCAAAGCTGGGCAACGCGTGGGGACGAATCGATCCTGAGGCGGCTCTCAGCTGGGCCAATGAACAATTGAATGAGCCCGATATGCGCTCGCAATTTGTCGCTGATGTGGTTCACGGCTGGGCGCTGGAACGGCCGGTCGAGGCACTTCAGTATGTCCGCGCTCAAACTGAAAAAGACAGCGACCACAGTCAGGAGTTACTTGTCGAGGTGCTCCGGGGGTGGGCATCTGAAGATCCAGCCTCAGCGGTGCACTACATCTTGAAGTTTGATACGAAGGAGGAGCAGCTGACCTTGATGCACGCCATTGCCGAAACCCTGAGCAGCGCGGAGACGGATGCGATTCTGAGTTGGACTGGGGCCTTTGAAGGGCAACAGCGGGAGGCTGTTCTCGCGCAGTTGATCGAATACAAAATTGCGGAGGATCCTGCAGCCGCAGCGATGCTTGCCCGGCAACTTCCTGAGGGCGACCTCCAGGCTATTGTCTTCGCCGACATTACGACTGCATGGGCGGTTCGTGACGCTTCGGGTGCTTCGGAATGGTTGCGGTCTTTGTCGCCGTCTCCAGCACGGGACTCTGCGATCATCGACTTCGCCAAGAACACGATTGCCGTCGAACCGGGGCTGGCCCTTGATCGGGCTATGTCCATCAGCGATCCGCAGAGGCAGACAGAAACGCTAACGGCACTCCTTGAAAGTTGGCTCTTAAGGAGTCCAAAGGACGCTGAAAAGTGGATCGCTGACCACTCTTGGGATCTGCAGCGTTGAGTTCGGTTCCGTCGGTCGTGGGTCCTACGGGACCTAGTCTGAACGAGCGATGCGGTCAGATTCGATTGCTAACCAAACAATTGCGTCAGCGGTTTGCCACTTTCAACGATGGGTCTTGGTCTGCCTTCCCGGTCGGGGATCATGAGTTCGGGATCGATGCCGAGTGCCCAGTAGATCGTCTTTGCAAGATCTTCCGGCGACACCGCGTTTGATTCGGGATAGGCAGCGTGAGCATCCGTGCTGCCATGAACGATTCCGCCGCGAACGCCGGCACCTGCGATGAGACATGGAAAACAGCTGCTCCAGTGGTCGCGGCCCCAGACGCCATTGGCCTTGGGAGTGCGCCCCATCTCGCCGAGAGCGACCACCAGCGTTTCATCGAGTAAGCCACGATCATCAAGGTCTGACAAAAGAGCGGAGCACCCCTGATCAAAGGTTGGCAGCAGGTGGTTCTTCACGTCGTTGCTGACGCGGCGCGAGTCCCAGCTATAGCCGTCGACACAGTCGTAGTGCACAGTGGTAAAGCGCACCCCGGCTTCGATCAATCGACGCGCCATCAGGCAGGACTGACCAAACAGGTGCCTGCCGTAGCGATCGCGCATGGCGTCCGATTCCTTGCGAATATCAAGTGCCCGGCTGGCTTCGCCGGACGCGACCAATGACAGCGCCCGTTTTCGATGATGATCGAGGGCATCCGCGTCACCTGCATCAATGCGCTTCTGAATGTGCTCAAATTGTTTGAGCAACGTCACGCGTTTCTGGATTCTGCCGACCTCCAGCTCCGGTGCCAAACCTTCCATTTCAAAGGTAAGCTCTTCGTCCATACAATTCCTCCAGTAGGGATTGTCTGCATCACTGCGTTTATCGATGGCCGTGGTCAGTGGATCGTAGCTGCTGCCGAGCCAGCCGCCGTACTGTCCCGGTCGGCGGTATTGACCTTGTTCCTGCAGGCGACCAAGCCAGTTCGGCAGCGCCGCATAGGCAGGCATCGTCCGCTTGATATTCTCCGGCGACTTTTGCGTCAGATACTCGACGACGGATCCCATGGAAGGCCAATCCTGCGGCGTCGCAGAGAATCCTCCACCCACGGGCACGTGCCAGCGTTTGCCAGTCTGGATGTAGTGGGCCCCACCGCTATGATCGTTAAAGGTATGCGACATCGTGCGGATGACGCCGAACTTATCCGAGATATTCGCCAGTCGGCTAAGATGCTCGCTGATCCTGAGATCTGGCGTGCGACACTTGATAGGGCGGTAGGGGCCGCGGATTTCCTGCGGTGCCTCTGGTTTCAGGTCGAACGTTTCGAGCTGACTCGGGCCCCCAAACAGAAACAGGAAAATGACCGACTTTGCCCGGCCTCCGGCAAAGGGCGCACCTGCCTGCTCCGCAGCGAACACTTTCGGCAGGCTGAGCCCAAGTAAACCTGCCCCTCCTATCTGCAGCAATTCCCGGCGAGAAAGTCCCGCGCAATTGGATTTTGGTAGGCCGTTCAGGGTAAGCATCGTTGCAGTGACTGTGACTGGGACTGGGGACCGGTTGAACTTAGCATGCTGATGCGGTGGCACCAGCTTCAATTTTGGTTCCCATGAGTCGGTCATCTTGATAGTAGCTGCTCCATGAAAAATTCCAAAAATTCCTTTTACGGTAATGCGGCGCTTGCTCTTTTTTTTTCCCTGGCAGCCTATGCGCCAAATGCGCGAGCGGAAGTCGTTTCACAATGGAGTTTTGAAGACAACCTGACCGACTCTGCGACAGCTGGAGGCTCGGTAGATGCTCTGGACGGCTTTGGCGATGCGGCGTTCGCGGATGGAATTGTCGGACGTGCGGTGAAGCTGACAGCCGGCGCACTCCAGCGTTTGCGCGCGGCGGATTCGGACGATCTTGATCTTGCAGCGAGCTGGACGCTCGAAGCATTTGTCTGGCCGGATGAGGATAATACCGGTGAATGGGATCGCTTCTGGACCAAGTGGGGCGATGGTGGCAACGAATGGCACACCGCTTTCCGCAGCACGGGCGCAGTCGCTGTTGAGAACGGCTTGGATTTGTTCATCAATGGTGGCAACAATGTGATCAACAGCAACAGCACTGCTCAAGTGCCGCTTGAGACTTGGTCGCATGTTGCATTCGTTGGCGATGAAGCTGCGGGCACGATCTCTGCCTGGCTTAATGGAGCAAAAGTTGGAGAGGCTGCTTGGACAGTGGTCAATCCAGGCGACGGTGCGATGAACTTCGGCAACTTTGAAAGTCCGGCAAACGGCCTGCAATACTCTGGGCTCATCGACGAAGCGATGATTCACAACGCTGCTGTATCGAGCGAATATTTACAAGGTCGAGCTGCCCTGCTGACTGGCGGAGGTGCCGAGAATGCGGTGGCAAAGTGGAGCTTCGAAGAGAATCTTGACGATACTGCTCCGACGGGCACGAAGCCCGATCCGCTTGAACCTTTTGGCGATCCAGATTACCTGCCGGGTGTGCCTGGGCTTGGCGGAAAGGCGGTCAACATTACCGCAGGTGGATTGCAACGCCTGCGGGCGGAAGATTCGGATGACCTCGATCTGGCTGCGAGCTGGACACTGGAAGCATTCGTCTGGCCGGACGCCGACAACGCGGGTGAGTGGGACCGCTTCTGGACCAAGTGGGGAGACGGCGGCAACGAATGGCACACCGCGTTTCGCAGCACCGGTGCAGTGGAGGTTGCGAACGGTCTGGATCTGTTCATCAACGGTGGCAACAACGTTATCAACAGCAACGATACCGCGGAAGTTCTGTTGGAAACCTAGTCGCACGTCGCATTCATCGGTGATGCAGAAGCGGGCACCATCACCGCCTGGCTGAATGGGGTAATGGTCGGCGATACGGTTTACGAGGAAGTGATTCCAGGAGCTGGAGCAATGAATTTTGGAAACTTTGAGAGCCCGGCAAATGGCCTGCAATACTCCGGACTCATCGATGAAGCCATGATCCACTCCGTAGCGGTCGACGAGGCTTACCTGAAAGCGCGAAGTGCGCTGATCCAGCCAAACGATCCTGACGGAGATCCTGATGGCGACGGTCTAACAAATGCCCAGGAAGCCGTGGTCGGCACCGATCCCAATATTCCTGATACGGATGGTGACACGTTGAAAGATGGAGTGGAAACCAACACTGGCACTTGGGTTAGCACGGAAAATACCGGCACCGATCCGCGTAAAAAGGACACCGATGGTGACGGCCTCGCCGACAACATTGAAAATCCGGGACTTGCGTTCATAGACGCGAACCAGCCCGGAACTGATCCCAACAAGGCCGATACCGACGGGGATCAAAATGGCGACGGCAACGAAATTGCCAACGGTCTGAATCCAACGGTCGCAGATCCGGTGTTGCCTAACATTGTGTCAAGATGGAGTTTCGACGGCAATCTGGACGACAATGGCACTGAGGGTGCGAACCAGGATAATCTCGAAGCCACCGGCGAGCCTGAATTTGCTCCCGGCATCATCGGGCAAGCGGTGAAGATTTCTGCATCCGACGAGGGCCTGCAACGGTTGCGGGCAGAAGATTCAGATGATCTCGATCTGGCGACGAACTGGACGCTGGAAGCATTCGTCTGGCCGGATGCCGACAATGCAGGTGAATGGGATCGCTTCTGGACCAAGTGGGAAGGCGGCGGACAGTGGCATTTGGCGTTTCGCAGCACTGGTGCCGTCGATGTAGAGAACGGCATCGATCTGTTTATCAACAACGGCAACAACATCGTGAACAGCAACGACACTGCGGAAGTTCCGCTGGAGCAGTGGTCGCACATTGCTGTGATCGGCAGTGCGTCGACGGGTAAGATCACCGCATGGCTGAATGGCGTGCAGGTCGGTGAGTCGGAGTATGAAGCTGTTCAGCCCGGACCCGGCGCGATGAATTTTGGTAACTTCGAAAGTCCTGCAAATGGCCTTCAGTATTCCGGTCTCATCGATGAAGCGATCATCCATGGCAACGCAGTAACGGTTGCCTACATCATGAGCCGGGCAGCCCTGCTCCAGCCTGCACCGACGCAGATCGCCGACATTACTGTTGATCGTGGCGCTAACAAAGCCACCATCACGTGGACGTCCAGGCCGGGTGTCGAATACGCCCTTGAGTGGACCGATGATTTTGTGACCTGGCGGGAGATCGACGATGGGATCGTCGGCGCCGACGGATCGACGACCAGCGCAGACGATGAGGCGATCCCTGGTGAGGCACGTGAGCGCTACTATCGCGTAAAAGAGTAGCGGGCAGTCCGCGACTACTCTGCCTGTTCAAGGCGCTGGATCAGCCGCTTTTAAGTCCGGTCATACCCGTAGTTATGCTACTAGAGTCTTGGCTGATCTTTGACGAAGCAGCCACTCGAATGGCCGCAGGGAATCCCCACGGAACTGCTCATCTTGCACTGCCGCCCTTTGCGAAGCTGGAGGCTGAGAAGAACTCAAAGAATATTCTGTTTGATTCACTCAAAATTGCCTGCGGCTTGGGAGGTCAGAGATTGAAAAAATTTAAGCCAAGGACGAAACGACAACTGGTAGCTGCGGAGATTCGAAATTTCCAACATTTCCAACCATTGCTCAAGCTCAGTGCTTTCGAAAAGCTTTCGAACGAGATTCGCCACTGGCTCGATTCCTTGACCGGGCCAGCTGTTGAGTAACGGGTGCCACAGTAAACGAACTCGCCTCCTCAGGCGTCTGCGGCAACATCATCCACCCCGACGCCGTCTTCGACACTAAACTCTGGACCCCCGAAGCCCTCAAGCGCTCCGCCGAACGCTACGGTCTCACCATCGAAGAATACAAACAAAACCCGCAACCTCATGAAAGCCGAGATCACCTCCAGAGACGTCGGCAAAGCAGCAGTAGCCTTCGCCGGCTCCACATTCCTCAAGACGACCGGTGCGCAGATTCCGGTCGATGGCGCGTGTGTCGGATCATCCCCGCGCCTCCCGGGTGCGGGCGGCGGCCGGGCGGGCGGTATGGGAGCGCAGGAACCATTTGCGAAGTTCTTCGAGCCCGAGCATGGCGGAAGCGAACGGGATGGTGAAGAGCCACACGGACGCAGGAATGGGCGCGGTGCCGAAAATGGAATTGCCCCAGGGGGTATAATCTATGAACAAGATGATCGCGATCTCCGCGGCGATACCGGCGAGGATGAGCCTGTTGCGGAAAATGCCGGGTGCGAAGGCGGAGCGACGGTTGCTGCGGCAGACGAAGACGTTGGTGATCTGCATGACGACGATGGCGCTGAGGCAGGCGGTCGTGGCTTGGAGGTAGAGCGGGTCGTTCGGGGCGAGTTGCTCACCGAAGTGCCATCCTCCGGAGCGGAGAACAAACCAGTAGGCGCCCATGGCGGCGGCGGCCTGCATGAGACCGAGAAAGAGGTAGGCGCGGACGAGGAGCGGCCCATTGAGCAGGCGATCCGTGCGCGGACGCGGCGGAGCATCCATGATGTCAGGGGCGGGCTTTTCTGCGCCGAGACCGAGTGCGGGAAGCATGTCGGTGCCGAGGTCGACTGCGAGGATTTGGATAATCGTGAGCGGTAACGGGATGCCAAGGACGACGAAGGCGAGATACGGGATCAGCTCCGGCACGTTCGAGGTGAGGATGTAGGTGAGAAAGCTGCGGATGTTTGAGAAGACGGCGCGGCCTTCCTCGATGGCGGCGACGATACTTGCGAAGTTGTCGTCGAGGAGAACCATGTCGGCGGCCTCCCGTGCGACATCCGTGCCACTGCGGCCCATGGCGATACCGACATCGGCTTTGCGGAGAGCGGGGGCGTCGTTGACGCCATCGCCGGTCACGGCAACGATTTCACGTTTCATTTTCAGCGCGCCGACGATGCGCATTTTCTGCTCCGCCAAGACGCGTGCGAAGATAATTTCCGGGGCGTCGAGGGCGATCTGGAGCTGGATGTCGGAGAGGTGGCCGAGCTGTTCGCCGGTGATCACGACGGGTGCGGTGGAGCGCACCAGGCCGATTTCACGGGCGATGGACGTTGCGGTATGTGGATGATCTCCGGTGACCATGATCACTTTGATGCCGGCCGCGCGGCATTTCTGGAGGGCGTCAGCGACTTCGGGGCGCGGGGGGTCTTCGAGGCCGATGAGCCCGGCGAGGGTCATCCCGACATCCGCATCTGGGAGTCCGCAATTCTCTGGCAGCTCGCGCCAGGCGAAGGCGAGGACGCGCAGCCCCTTCGCGGCCATGGTTTCCGCCGCGGCGCGGAAGGTGGTTGCCAACTCGTCCGACAACGGGACGCTGCCGCCATCCGTCGTCGCGCCGGTGCAGCGTGGGAGCACGACCTCTGGAGCACCTTTGCAATAGAGCACTCGGCCCTGGGGCGACGCGTGTACGGTCGAGAGCCGCCTGCGTTCCGAGTCGAATGGGATCTCGTCGAGGCGCGGGAAGCGGGGCAGACCGGGCATGGCCTTGGCGGCGAGTTGGACGATGGCCACCTCCATCGGATCTCCGATCCAGTTGGGACCGTTGGTGGAGCGGGTGTCTTTGAGATCGTGGCAACACGCGGCCACCTCAAAGAAGCGGCGATGCGAGGTAGTCAGCACGGCGATCTGACCGGAATCTGCTTCGATCATTTTGCCCGCGAGGAAGAGGCATTTCGCGGTCATGCGGTTCTGCGTGAGGGTGCCGGTTTTGTCGGTGCAGATGACCGTGGTGGATCCGAGAGCTTCGACCGCGGGGAGATGGCGGATGAGGGCGTTGCGTTTTGCCATGCGCTGCGAACCCATGGCAAGGGCGAGGGTAACCGTGGGGAGCAGCCCCTCGGGCACGTTGGCGACGATGATGCCGATGGCGAAAATGAAGGTTCCCCAGAAAGGGAGGCCGATGGCCTGGCCGATGAAAAAGAAAGACACTCCCAGTGTGAGTGCGAGACCCCCGACGATGCGGCTGAGGCGGACGATCTCGATTTGGAGGGGAGAGATGGTATCATCGGTCGCCTGGGTAAGCTGCGCGATCTTTCCGAAGGCGGAGTGGGACCCTGTCGCGAAGACGAGCGCTTTGGCTTCCCCGGAGACGAGCGAGGTGCCGGCGAGGAGGGTGTTGCGGCTTTGCATAAGGTCGGGCACGTGGCACGGTTCGGGGTCACGCAGGACAGGCAACGATTCGCCGGTGACGGTGGCGTTGTTGAC
>JAQCER010000024.1 GCA_027618625.1 Verrucomicrobiota bacterium | reverse complement strand
TGGCGGTTCCTTTGAAGCGGGCGGTATTCTCTCCGGCACTGATAGCGAAGTCGAAGTCGACATCGGCACTGCCGAATTGCCAGCCTCCGAGTGAGAAGTTGCCGCTGAAGCCGGCGCTGAAGGTAGCGCTGGTGGCTCCGGCGGAAGAGGCGAGATCGAAATCGAGGCCGGGCAGACCGAGGACATCGTCGGCGTTGGTAGCGAGGGTGACGGTGCCATTGCTAGCGCGCTTGAAGTTGAATGAGGAGCTGCCGAAGTTCAGCCCGCCGATGGTGAAGTTGCGGCTGAAGGTGTAATCAAACTGGCCGTTGAGGGGAATCGTTTGCGCACTGACAAAGCTCAATCCAGAACTCAGCGTTCCTGTCAGTGTGCTGATGCCAGGAAATAACAATGTCGTGGTGTTCGGGAACTGGACATTGACCGCTCCTGTGGCGGCGTTCCACTTGAAATTGAGGGCGGCGTTCGCGTTGAGGCGTTCATTGTCGGTGGCACCTCCGAACACAAAGTTCTGCGCACTTAATGGAATAGTCACATCGCCGCTGTTGGCGGCTGTGAGGGTGAAGTCGCCAGCGTTGTTGATCTCTTTGCCAAAGGCATGGATGTCCCAGTCTTTAAAGTCCACGGCGTAGACGCCATTGCTTCGACTGACAGTGACACCGCCCGAGTCATCCGCCTTCACTTCGAGCCAGCCGAGCGCGATCTGAGGCAGCAGCGCCTTGGGAACGACATAGTCAAAGTCGGCTGCGGCATCGAAATCGAGATCGAGGTCTATGCTGGTCGTGGAAGTGGTGATGGTGCCATTGTTGTTGAGAACCGGCCGTTTCAGCCGCAGTTGACCAGAGGCATCGAGCGCCATGGTGGTCAGTGGGTTGAGCAGATTCATCGACAAGCTGTGAGTTCCCGCTTTGAGTCGGACGAAATCCTCCGTGCCGATGGAGAAGATCGGGCGGGCCGCATTGGTGGCAATGGCAGCACTCAGAACTCCGCTCACATTGGCATTGAGAATGACGTCTCCCACCTGGCCACCGACACTCACACCTGCGAGGTTTAGCTCAGGATTCGGCATGACGACAATGAGTTGATTGCCAGCGAGATCGATCGAGCCACCGGTGGCTGCCGTGACGTTGAGCAGTCCTCCAAAGTCGAAGCCAGGGACTGACACGTTCCCAAGATGAAAGCTGAGACCGTCGGCCTTGTTATAGCCGATCGTGGGCGTGTTGCCATCGAAGTCCAGCTTCTTGGTAAACGGGTGATTGGATGCTGCCCCTGGCATGAACTCCACGCTGAAGTTCATCTTTGCCATTGAAGTGAAACTGAAATCAGTCAGGCCATTGCCTGAAAAAGCAGTAATTACCAGCGGCGGAATTTGAGCGCCTGTTGGCTTGCGTTGCACGCGCATCAGATCCTGCTGGGGACTGAGGGCGACCGCAATCTCCTGAAGCGTGACGGTCGCGCTCCATGGCACCTTGGTGCTCAGCGATCCCGCCATGGTCAGCTCCTGTTGAAGCCCGTTGCCGGTCAGAGTGAGGATGGCGCCGTCAATAGCGAACAGTCCTCCATCACTGTGTGTCAGCTTGAGAATGACGTCGATGGCGGAGCTGCCAGCGAGCGGCTTCAATGAGCCAAGCACGGGAATCGTGAGCTTCGGGATGGTGCCGTCAAGCTCGACCCCGTTGTTTGAAACCGTGACTGTATGGCCAGCGCCAAAGCTTACACCTTCATTTACGCCACTGATCCCCGTCACACTACGGGGTGTCTGAGAGGTGACCGAGACTGCGAAGTTTCCCAAGGCATCCACACTGAGCGACCCGCTGGATTGCGCTCCGATCACGAACTGCTGACGCCGCAGATCGCTGGCAGCTTCTCTCGGATAGGTCTGAACCACCAGCCCAAGCGGAAGGTTGGAAATCGTGAAACTCTGGAACGCGGTGCCCTGACCTGATATCTGAGCGGTGAATGCCGGACCAATACCGGACGGACCGGGGCGAAGCTCGGCAATCACGTCGTTGCCGACTTTGAGCTGCAGCTTCTGCTCGCCCGCAATCGTCACCGCCGCACTCCATGCGCCGGTCAGATTGAAATTGAATGGCTGGGACGTGTTTCCTGCTTTGTGCACAATGGCTCTTGTGCCTGCGGCAAAGAGCGGCGATTCCATGATCGCCGGCCCGACATTGATCCCCGCCTGCTGCCAGCTTCCATTGTCGGCAGCAAGATCGAGACTGACCGGAATGCTGGTGGGCCTGTTGTTTTCATCTCTGGTGTAAATCTGTGCGAGTGGCCCCAGGTTCAGCGACGGCAGGGCACCGTCAACGCTCAAGTTGGTTCCGGAACTGTTCGAGTCAAAAGTCACGCTCAACGCATCGGCAGTTGCAAGGCCTCCGAGCGTGCCGGACATTGATGTGAACTGACCGTGGATGGAAGGCGCGAAGGCATCATCGGGATGGAACACGATTTCGGCGTTATCAACATGGACCAAACCACCGAGCACATCAAAATTCCCGCGCATGCCGATGCCACCTTCCTTCTGGATACGGCCCCATGGCGTGTCGCGGTTCGCTCCCTCGAGGTCGTAAAACGGCGAGTAAGCCTCGACGATCGCTTCTTCAATCGTGAACATTTCGCTGCCGGGAGCGTTGGGAAATGGGACAGTGATGTCGTGTCCCTCGATCTTGCCGTAGACCCTCGGGAACGAAGCGGCGATTTCCGTGCGCAGATCGTCGATCGACAGTGCTGACAATGCGTTCGCGACCGTCGCCACGGCGCTTCCCTGCACGCCCGTGACGTTCTGACCGCGCAATGTCTTTTCCTGAATGGTGCGTCGGATGTCCTCGCGCATGCGGAGGATCCTTGATTCCGCAACTGCTGGATGCGGATCGATCAGAACATCAAAGTCGATGAACGCAGGCTGTTCGGCTCCATTCTCGTGCTGTGCCATCTGGCGTGGGAAATAGGCCCCGAGCCAGCCTTCTGGATCGAGTCGGGCATTGACCATGAAACACACTGGCATCTCGGTGCGACTGGCGTCGATGTCGAGTTTCACAGTGGCATCGACGATTGGAATACCGAGGATATCCGCATCGAGCCATCCTTCCATGAAGGCGCTGTCGAACTGCGTGAGAATCTCTTCACGCCCCTGCTGGCTGGCATTTGCAAGAACAGTGTCGAGATCAAATGAGAGCACGGCATCAGCGAAGCTGCTGAAGTCCTGCGGAAAATCGCCACCGCCTGGAACCGTCGGCGCGGGGATGTAGAAGGCGAGAGCACCGGAAGGATTTGTCCGCAGGAACTTGTCGGTGATGAATGTCTGCGCCGCGACGAACTTGTCACTAACACTGGCATTACGTTCAACCCCGTTCTGGACAACCTTGCCGGTGATGAGGGGGCTCAGCGGGGCGAGGCTGTCATTGATCGACTCGGACAGGAGCACCGGCAAATTGAGCCTGCCAGCACCGAGAACGCCTCCGCGCGGAAAATAGTGGTCGACCAGCGATATATCGTTCGGCCAGGTCAAATTCGCGTAGTCGCCGCCTGCGAATATTTCCGCGAAGTCCTTCGCTTCGCCTGTCCAGAAGGGATCGGACAATCGGTTGTTGGGGTTCTCGGCAAAGATATCGCCAAGCGCTGCCGTCAGCACCTTCGCTGGTGTCGGCCAACTGGTCGGAATAGACTTTGCCGACGGCCCCTGGGGATGATGCTCGAACGACGGGAAGAGGATGCGCCCACCCGCCCGCGTTGTTTCAAGTCCGAATGGGGCAAAGCGATACTCGAACGTCGTCAGTGAGTTTTTCAGCGTCTCCTCCAGCCGTTGCGCTGCCCACTGCTGCGGTGGACGCGTCAGGGCATCACGCGTGAGTTGTCCCATTGATGGTATCGTCACCAGTGTGGTCGCAATTGCCTGGTCCGGTGCGGGGATCAGGCCTGCAACGATCGTTGCAGCACCTCCAGTCAAGCTGGCGGCTGAGAGCGCCATCATTTGCATTGGCGAGAAGCCGTATTGCACCAGTTCAAGGTACTCGGGGCTCTGGGGATCTTTCAGCCCCGCATACATTTTGAACTGTGCCTGGCTGTTGCCGCCGGAGAGCGAGAAGCCAAACAGCTTCGGCTCCATGCTGCCGCACATGCCTATGCGCGGAACCACTGTATCCGCCAGCGCAGAAAGGAAATCAATAAACTCGTCCGCGTAGTTCCCAACTGCGGTGACCGGCGGGAACTGCACCATGGCGCTCATGAATGCCATCTGCTCATCCTTGGTATTGAGCAACGAGAAGTAATCGCTGGTCGTCCCCCCGGGCAAGACAAGATCGTTGTCCGCCCCCAAATCGAGGCGACGCATGATCTGGTAGGTGTATTCGCTCTGCAGCGAACCAGCCAGCGTGGTGAACGTGTTGAAGAGCTTGGTGGTGCATTCAGGGCAATCGAGTAATCCCGCAACACTTCCAAACTCCAGCGGTCCGATTTTGCCGACAATCTCGCCGCAGATTGCAGGCATCGTCGGATTGCCGAATTTGTCCGTCTGCGCAATAAAGCAACGCGCTTGACCGACGGGGACACCGAATACGTTAACACTGCCAACGATGCCGCCATTGCCATTGCTGCTGAGTACCACGCCGCCAGTGATCGACGCGAAGCTCGCAACGCCTGTGTATGAGAACGAGCCCTCAAGTCGAATGGTAAGCTCCGGGCACTCGATACCTGCATAGGCGGTCTCGCGAATGAACTCGTAGATGATTCCCGCGTAGTGGGTGGCGGGCTGAACTCCGACCGGCACTGCGATTTTGTCAAACTTCACCGCGCACATGGTGGTCAGAAATGCCTCGACCAATCCATCCTCCAGCTCCTGCAACGCCTGCTCGACGCGCTGATTCGCGGCGTTCTTCGCATCGTCGCTGAGAAATGGAATCGCTCCATCAGGAATGCGCGGCGTGACATTGTCGACCCAGGTGCGGATCTGATCGGCTGACAGCAGGGACAACTGCTGGAGTTGCCCCGCCGTGATTCCGACGTTCACCCCCATACTGAACAGCAACGCCTCGATACTCTCCGGTGTGATACCAGCCAGTTTAATCGTCGATTCCGGGATCGAACTGAATTTCAGAATCGTGCGCCCTTCATACGGGCTGCCTTCTGTGAACGACTCCGGATGCGGCTGACAATAGATGCTCACTGCTGCGGGTGGGCACTCGCCGAGACCCGGACAGTAGTTCTCCGGTGCCTCCGGATCTCCACCAGCCTCCATCGCAGCAAGGTCGTTTTTAAATTCCGTAACCTCATCACCGCTCATGTCCTGGACGAGCATCTCCGCCTCGGCGCCCTGCACCCCTTCCTGAATCAGGCGCTCCTTCAGTTTCCATTTCTCGACACCTAGCGCCAGTTCGGTGTCGAGTTTCCCGCGGTCCTTGTTTGCCTCCCGAAGCGCGCTGAGGGTGTTCCAGTCGATCAATGGACAGTTGGCGGGATCAAGATCAACGGGACATTCAACCGATGCGCCTGGATTCGGCCGACCGGTACCGGGATTGATCGGGAATGCACTCAAAAATGCGCATGGATCGATGGTGTTTGCGTCGAGTGCAAGTCCGCCGCGTGCACCAGTGAGCACAAATCCATAGGCGAGCTGGATATTGATTTCCGCCCCAGCCAATCCGAAGCAACAACCGCGCAGCCCCTTGCAATCGAAGGCGACGATCACATCAAACGCGTTGCCTTTGTAGCTCCCCTTGAGCTTACCGGAGAAGAAGTAGTTCGGCGGATGTTGCAGACCTCCGACATAGACCTTTCCCGCGATGGTCAACGGCGCGCGACCGGTGCAGCTCTCGGAGAAGTCGACGCCGAAGCCGATGCCATCGAGACTCATGGCGGGTATCCCGTCGTCATTCAGTGTCAGCACGATGTCATCTATGCGTCCACTGACGATTGGCGCCTCGGGAGGAAGCGCAAGACTTGCGCTTACGGTGATCTCGAAGTTCAGCGGATCGAACGGAGACAATTGCCCGGGCGCGGTGGGCAGCAGTGGAATCCGCGCCTGCTCGTTGCCATTGGCGTTCTTGTAATGGATGCAGAGTTTTTCCAGCATGAATGGCAGATCGCTACCTGTGAGACTCTGCGGTTCCCCGTCCGGGCTGCCGGGGGAATACTGGTAACAGCTCTTGCCGGGAACGAAGTAAGGTGAGCCCGCCGTTCCGTCGAACTCAAGCCGACTGCCTGCAGTCGATAATGTCACCCCGGCGGCGTTCGACGTTCCATTCGGAGTGATCCGCAGACCAAATCCAAACTGAAGCGCGAAGTTTGGAACAAATACCTGCAACGGGTTCTCGAGAGTGAGGGTTGGGTTCACCACACCGACGTAGCCCTGCCCCAGATAGAGCACGACGTCGCCATTGCCGCCGGGATCAACCGCGGAAATCGTCACGACATCGAGATCCCATTCCATATCGCCAGGATCCGGCCAGAAACCGTCACGCAGTCCGACTTTCAAGTTGGCATCCACTGCGGTATTCAAAGGAACGTTGGTGCCATTGCGATCACTGAAGACATTGTCGACACTGAACAGGAATGAGCCTCCGAGCCTGACAAACTGATTCGCGGGTTGCCCCCCCTGCGCCGCATTGGTGCCCAGATCGATGAACGTTCGCGGTTGCCCGGCATTTGGCTGCCCTGTGGGAATGGCCCCCTGAGCAGTGACTTCGAAGTATTCGAGATCCACCAATGTGAGGCTGTCCTGGAGTCCAAGTTGCCCGGTCGGCAATCCACCGAACGTCCAGTTTCCCTTGGCCAGATGGGCATGCAAGGTGGTTTCCTCAGCGATGGGAAATCCGATGTAACCATCGACGTTCTTGAAACCGAACTGCCTTTGCTGAAGATCCCAGATCAGCGTCATCGAACACACATCGACCCAGGTACTCTCGAAACCATCAATGGCGAACGAAACATTTTTGAACTCAACTTCGCCATTCATGGTCAATCCATTTGCGGTGCTGTGACCAAACGTCACATCGTCGACAGTGACCAGCGCCGGAAGATTGAGCTCTTCGTCGATGATGCCTTGATTCGCGGAGCAAACGCGTGACTTCATCCGCTTGGGAAGTGATAGCGCCCCGTTCCTGAGCCCGACCTCGTGGCGCACCATGCCGCCTTCATTGACCAGAGCAACGAAGACCTGACCGCCGTAGATCATTTCAAAATCCTCCTGCCTGGGAATCCAGTTGTCCGGTTGCGGTTCACGCGATTTGTTCCAGATACCGACGACTGCATTGTTGTAAAGCGTCGCCTGATCAAATCCTGGGTTCCCCGTTGTCACATCGGTGCCAACGCCGGTCTTGAAAACGACCAGATCGTCGGAAATGATGATTTCGTCCTCCGCAGCAAAGTAGAATGCGAAGCTGTGTTTGTTGGTATCGCCATTGAAGCTGTAGGCCATGTTCATGGCAAAAGTGTCGACGTCATTGCCACTGGTGTCCGTGGTCGTGAGTGAGCCGATCGCGGAAGCGCTGGTGATCGAACCGGGAACGAACTGCCCGCCGACTTTGAATGCCGATTCGATGTCCAGCTTGACGGTGCCATCACCAAAATCGAACGGCACTGGCCCGCCCGTCTTCAGGTCGAGGGAAAAAATGGATTCACTGTCGAGTGTGGCGCTGGCGATCTCAAAGTAGCCGCCGGTTCCGTCGACCCTTTTAATGTCCGGGAACTCGAGCCGGCCGCCGAACCCAGCGCTCCAGTTACCAGTAGTGGTATTGAACGCCAGGTCACCGAAAAGTCGGGGAATTCTGAGGTCACCCGGCAACGCGAAGGTGAATTGATCTTTCTCCAATGTCCCCACCAGTCCCTTGAAGTAAGCAGTAATGGCTGCAGACGCCTCGACGGTTTTACGCGTCGCGTTTACGATCGCGACGGCCACCGGATTGCTCACGTCAGCCGCAAACTGAGCATGTGAATGCACGAGCAGTTCGAAATAGCGCCCAGCGTACCAGATCGCCCGTTGAGTTTGGGCGATCTTGGCAAATTCTATGGTCAGGTTATCGAGGACGATCGCGATTGCATTCAGCTTCTGCAGTCGGAGGGTCGAGTTTGGAATCAAGGTTTCCGCGGCTTCGGCTAACTGCACGAGTTCCGTTAGAACGGCGACAGCGTTTCCGAGCGATTCGTTGACGAACGCGTCATCGAGTGGAGTGTTGCTCAGTTCATCGATCCGACCGACGAGGAACGCCTGGAGCGAATCAAGCGACCCGCTGGCGTTGAGGTTCAGCGTCTGCGATTTCGCCGCGCGCGCCAGTTTCAGCCAGATCGGGGTGTCGGCCTCGATGGTATCCCGGTCACGATCCACCAGGCGTTTTCCGCGACTGCGGAAACGCTGGTAATTGTGTGCGCGTTTCTCTCCTTCCTGTGTGGACACGGTGTGGTAGTCGGCCTGCATTTTGTTACGGAGAAGGAAGGGATTGGTCTCAACGCCGGACTTGCCGACATTGATGTTCAAGCGGGCGCGCATCCGCATGTGGCACTCAAAAAAGTCGAGATGAGCGTGCATGGCGTCGTGGGCATAGGGAACCGGGTCCACTTCGGAGAAACCGAAAAGTTGCAGTTCGGTAACGAGGTCGAACCGTTGTTCCGCAAGCCGCAGGACGCGAATCCGGAGTTGTTCCTGCTCCGCCGCGTTGTATCCGTCAGGGATAGCGATGTTAAAATTGGCGTTGGCGATCGCCGCGCGGCAGTCCTGCAGATTTGCTGCCTTGGATACCGCATCAGCATAGGCAGCGTTGAGCTTCGCGAGCCGCTCCACCGGCAGTTGTCCGATTTCAGACAACACCGTTCCGTTTTCTGATCCGAGCGCGGCGGCGTTCGCGGCCAGATCCAGTCCGATCCTGGTGGCGAATTCCAATTCCTCCTCAGTGAGATCGTCCTTTTTGTCGATGAATTCTTTAACGAACTCGCCCTGCGCTGCATCGACCTTCTGCCTCACAAGTTCGAGATTGGTGGTCTGCTCGGTGATGCCAAACTGCTGGTTCAGTGCTTCCGCTGTCACCAGATACTGACCAGCTGCCAGGATTCCCGCGTAGTCGTTGTCTGGCACTTCTTCCAGAGTGTCCGCGGCGAGTGCGCTGAGAGCCATGATGAGTTCCTTGAACTCGTCGGTATTCGCGCTTCCTCCGGCTGCAGTCGTCCGATCTGCTTCGCGTTTCACCGCAGCGCCGAGTTCCTCGATCTGCTCGTTCCATTCGATCATCATCTCGACTTTGCTCTTCTCGCGCACTACCACATCGCGGGCCGCTCGCAATTCCGCCACTGCAGCAGCCATCCTTTCTCTCGCATCGATGAACGAGCCATTATAGGCGTTCTGGAATGCCTGGCCTCCCAGTTCCTGGAGTACGAGATTGACAACCGATTGCTTCGTCGCATTCGCCCAGGTTGCGAGATCGCTGAATGGAACCTCCACCACCGGATTGTCGAACGCGGGAGGAGAACCGAAAGCGCCACTGTTGACCCCTGGAATTGCCTGTAATTCAGCCGCCCCAACTTCCGACGCCATCCCCTGCCACTCCTGCCCCAACGACGTGACATACCTGCCGATCTCATCAAGTGCAGCCATATTCAGTGTCTGCAGCTTCTGCGAATTGATCGTCGGATACGCGCCGGTCATGGAATCGGCGAGATCGAATTTTACGCCTCCTCCCTCGAATCCGAACGCGTATTGAGGGTGATTCACCGACCAATACCCGCTCGTATGATACCCACCTGGGAAGGTCGCTTTCGCCCGTCCCTGGAGTTTGAGTCCGGTCGCATCCTGCCACGCGATTACCACTGGATGGCGCTCTGGGACGTCGATGGTTACCTGTTTCGCTTTGTTCTTGGGCAAACGAATCGTGCCGAATGCCGTGAGATTGAAGTTTGCCCGGGAGTCAAAGCTCGCGTTCTTCACGGTGAAGAACGATTCGGTGGATGGAATCTGGACGCGCCCCGAGAAACAACCTGAGAAATGCTGGGTGGCACGGTTCCACTTGGCGCTACCAGCGACTTCGCGAATCTTGATGTCGCCCGGAAGGTACATGTCGATCAAATTTGGCGTCGTTCCTGCGAGTGCTCCGCCCCGCTGCCATAGCCGCGATGCGATGGTGCGGTAACCGGCAAGCAATTCGGCCGATTTCTTCAGGTAGAGGTGACGGCTTACACGGCGTTGGATTCTCTGCGCGAGCAGTAGCTTTGTGTTGTCTGCTTCCTCGCCGAGAATACGCGCTTCGTTGGCAAGGAACACGAGGGCTTCGTCCATTACCTGCCAATGCGCGCTGGACTCCGGCGATGCGGGATCGCCGCCCGCCTTGGTGATGAGCTGACGCAGCGTGCGGCAGAACGGTGAGTCGGAAGAATCGCTGACGAATGGCGTGCCAGTCTCAGCGAAGAAGGCACGGCGGCGTGTGCGCTCATGCACAAGAATGCCGCGCAAGAGGCTGTTCAGTACTTCGGCATTGTATTCTTCACCAGTCGCAAGATCGATCGGAAATGCCCCCGGATTGAATGCCTCCTGAAGTGCTACGCCCAGTCCTTCGAAGGGAATTCTGGCGAATGTCACGGCTTCGTCAGGTGCCTTTCCCAGCAGCGAGGTAGTCCGCTCGATCTGATGAATCAATCCGTTGAGCGAAACACGCAGTCCAGGGGCATCAAAGTCGAGGATTCCCTCGTCGTTCACAGACTGCAGCAATCCCGGAAGGCCTTCGAGCACTGTGATCGGACTCGGAACACCAGCGGAATCCAATCCCAACGATGCCGCATCGCCACCCAGTTGCAGCATTTACTCGAGCACTGCGTAGATGCTTCGAAGGTCTCCGCGCAAGAGCGCGTCACTTGCGTCAATGGCCAATTGATCCTGGTGCCGATGCATGAGCTGCGAGGCTCCTTCAAGAAACGGAAAACCGGCAAGACTGATGCCGAACTTCTCGGCAATCGCCACATGACGGAAGATTCTCACGAACTCGCTGACCTTCTTGCGGGCAAGATGGCGATTCATCTGGTTGATCGGCGAGCTGGCAGCACCGATAAAGACGCCTGGTTGGACACCGAGCGCAGTGACGCGGTCTGCCACGGCGCGTTCGATCACTTTCTTCATTGCCCCAAGAAGCTCGGGCTGAAGGGTGATGCCGATCCCTTGTCCCTGCGCCTCCTCGATCGCCGTCGCCGTATCGGCCAGATGCTCGAGGACGCGATCCAGAGCATCTACGGTGGCAATTGCATCCGATGAATCGGCAATGGTCACCGCTGCTGTATTGGCCTTGGCCAGCGCCTCGTTGAGCTCGGTCGTGAGCGAGGTGACATTCCCACCATTCCGCCGCGCGAGTTCCAATCCGATCTTTGCGCGGATCAGCGCGGAAACGTGCTCCGTGACCAGCGGCAACTCGCCGCTGTCGATCGCGCTCTGCCCAAGCTGCTCAAGCAGCTTCTTGAGTGCAGCGATCTCGGTGACGTCGACCACTGTATTGGCCACGGCAGCCATTCTGAAGCCCCAGGCGTTGATTAAACTCGTGACAGTCGCCCCGGTTGTCGGCGCGAAGGTAGGCGAATCATCATTCACTGCCAATGGAAGTTCGGCTGATGCGGTGATGCTGAAATTCGTGTACGTTTTGCGGAACGACTCGAGACACAACGCTGCCTGGGAGAGCTGGGCATTGGTGAGCGTCTGCTGTGCGATGCAGGCCGCAGGATTGTCTGGAAGCGTATCCGCGAGCGAACTCAGCAGTGGGATCGTAATGCCGGTGGCGCGGATCGTGAACTGATAGACTGGATCGTCAAAACTGAGCCAGCCCTTGAATCTGGCACCATTGTCAAACTCGACCTCGACAGCAGCACTCAATGCGTAGGTGTCGTCCGGGCGGATGGTCAGCGTCAGTGGATTGTTCTCCGCAACCCGTACTGTTGGACCGCCAGGAATTTGAAACGAACCGTGATAGGCGAGAGTGAGGGCTGGGCCTTCTTCTCCGTCCAGGTAGCGGGTCGCATCGGCGATACTGAATGGTGGTAATGGCAGGGTTTCTTTGGGTATCCGCAATTGCGCCCCTCGGATCTGGAACTCGGTCAAGACTCCGCCGGTCCAGACGATCGGCACCAGTCCCCAGAGCTTGAAAGGAATGCCATCCAGCGGGTTGAGCCCGAAGATGCTGGCAAACGTCGACTGAGGAATATCGCCGAGCGGCAAAAGGCGTCCCGCGCCGCCCCTGGTCACGAACGCGCTCGTCACATCATTGTTGAAATACGCCCTGGCCTGGCCAAATTCGATAAAGCTCTCGCCTTTCGTGAACAGCACACTCGCACCGTTGGGAAACTCGAATGTCAGCGTATTCAACGGGTCGCCACCACCCGCTTGACGGTAGAGGAACGGCGACAATTGCTCGTCGGTGAGCAGTTGCACGAACGCGCCAGTCAATTCCTCGCCAGTCCCGGGATTGTAGGGAACGAACTTCAATGGATCGGCAAGGAAGACGCGTTCAATCTCAGTGATCGCAGTGTGATCATTGGCATCGATGACTTCCGCGCGGAGGTGGTAGATCTGGGGGCGCGAATCGGCAAGGGGAATACGAAAACTCCAGAGGCCGTCGGCAACGTTCTCGGCTGGCCCGAGCAGTTTGTCATCGTTGTAAACGTTTACGGCTTCGATGCCCGGCCCGGAAGCTGCAGCGATTTCGATCAGTGCACCGCGATCGTCGCCATTGAAATAAGGAGCTGCGTCGAAGTCCGTCACTTCGAACGGATCGTTGCCACTTACGTCCTCGATGCAGAGCCTCCAGAACAACTCTTTCCTGCCCGCCGGAATAATGTCGGTGATTACCGTGACGGGTGTCAAAGCAATCACTTTTGTCACTCTGCCCCAGGGACCCTGAAGATTATCGGCGCGCTCGAGGCAGTATTCGCGACCGGGATCACTCTCGAATTCAAAGTCGATCTGGCTGGTGTCGTCGGGATCGTCGGGTGTCGGGTGCTTCGGTCGCGGATCGGTCTTCGGTTCCAGTTTTACCAGTGGTCGTCCATCTTCGTCCCGCTTCACCAGCGGAAGCTTCTCAGGTTTCTTGCCAGTGTGGACATGCACATAGAACGACGTCGTTGCGAAGAGACCTTCCTTGTCCGCGGCCATTACCGTCAGCTGTGCCGTGCCGTAGCTGCCTGCTCGTCCCACGATGCTCAACTTCCCGCTCTGGATGGAAAGGCTCTCGAACAATTCGCCCCCCGTGCTGCGCACGACTCGGAACGCCATCGCGGC
>JAQCER010000023.1 GCA_027618625.1 Verrucomicrobiota bacterium | reverse complement strand
AACAATACCGACACGCGCATCGCGCCACCGTCACTGATGTCGAACAGCTCGAACCACTGCATGTTCAAAAGTTGTCCCGCCTGGGCAACTTCAGCCAGCCCGAGATCGGCATACCATTCACCGTAACCGTCAGCACTTTGATCGACGATGGCCAGCGAATGCAACGGGCTCAATGCGTTTGCGCTGCTCACTTCGCAGATGGTGGCGAGGCTGCCGCCACGGTTCCAGCCAGCTACCGTTCCGTTTGGAGCATCGAGCCCTGCGCCTTCTTCAAAGCCTGCATTGTTCCAGAAATTTCCGCCCAGCACTTGCGGCGCAACGGGCGCCGCGATCGATAAATCATCGATGACCATGACGCCAGTAGTCGCTTCGGGGCCACCTGATACCAGCGACATCCGCAGTGTTACCGCGCCCTCAGGAACTTCGAGCGATTCGTTGCGGCGGCTCAGCTCTGATGCGGAGATGCTGCCAGTCCAGCCCGAGCTGTCGCCAGTGACTTCGAAATGGCGCTCTCCCACCACACCTTGCTCCGCGTTAAAAAAGAGCGCGGACAGGCGCATCGCACCGCCATCAGAAACATTGTAGAGTTCGAACCATTGCAGATCCAGGGAGTCACCGCCGCTGGCATTCCCTTCCAACAGAACATCCGCATACCATTCGCCATAGCCTGCTGCATTCTGGTCGAGCACTGCGAGCGCATGGGTTGGGCTGAGTGATGCCTCATTGGTGATGGTGTCGATCAATGGGTCGCTGCCACCGCGATTCCACGCAGTTACCGTGCCGTCCGGGTCGTCGAGATTGCTGCCGTCTTCAAACGTGGCATTGGGCCAGAAATTTCCGGCGAGCAACTCTGGTTGCTTCGGCCTGGCGACACAAAGATCGTCAATCACCATGATGCCCGTCGTTTCCAGCGAGCCTCCCGATACCAGGGAAACGTTCATGCGCACGGCACCGTCGGGAACCAGCAACGGCTCTTCTCTTTGCGTGTAAGTGGAATCCTGAGGGGTCGTGTTCCAGCCTTCACTGAAGTTGTTCGTCACGAAGTGCCTCTGGCCTACCACTGAGTTTCCAGCATCGAAGAACACCAGCGACACGCGCATTTCACCGCCTTCGATAGCAAACATTTCCTGCCAGGATAGGGTTAAGGCATCGCCTTCAGCGGCAACTCCTGCTAAGTTGAGTTCGGTATACCATTCGGCGTATCCTTCGGTGTCGTCGTCATTGACCGCCAAAGCATGACTGCCTGCATCGGGAACTGGAAAGGCGACGACACAGAGACTGGCATTGCTGCCACCCCGGTTCCAGCCATCCAGCGAGCCCTCAGGGCTGTCCAGAGCCGTGCCGGCCTCGAAGGTGCCGTTCGTCAGCAGGTTGGCTGACTCGTCTGCTGCCCAAACTGAGTTCAGAAAGCTAAGACCAAGAGATGCACCCAGCATCCCCATGTGAAGAATGCGTGATGGTTTCATTTTCGGGGATTGGATAATCAATCCTCTCCAATCGACGACGCGCTGAACAATAGCAATCGATTGTTTTCAAGCGTAGAGGTGGCGCCTCCGCAATCGTATTTTACAAGGCCACCCAGGCAGCCGTGCGCTCGCTCTCGAAAATCGCCTCGATGACCTTCATGTTAGCGACGGCGTCATCGATCGGTGTCGGGACATCGGTACCGTTGAGGATCGCCTGGGACATGAGATCGCCCTGGATCGTGTACTGATCGCATACCGGAAAAGCAATCTCCTGCGCCGGCAGATCGGCAGTCGGCCCCTCGCCCTGCTGGTGCCAGAGGCGTTGAAAGGGATCTCGATTTCGACCCTGCCCTTGGTGCCAAAAATGTTCACCCGCTGGTAGGGCACCAGTTGGGTTGAACACATGAAACTGGATGTCAGTCCATTGCCAAAATCCATGATTGCCGATGACAGGCGATCGACGCCGAACCGGGGATCATTCTCGACAGTTGCCACCAGTCGCTTCGGTTCACGGTCGAACAGGAACCGCGCGAGTGAAATGCAGTAGCATCCGATATCCATCAATCCGCCACCGCCGATCTCCGGCATGTTACGGATATTGCCACCGTCATCATTGAAGTAGGAAAACGATGTCTGCACTGTGCGGAACTCGCCGATGCCACCGGAACGAACGATCTCCCTAGCCTTCTGCCACTGCGGATGATGACGGTACATAAAGGCTTCCATCACTTTGATCTCCGGGTGCGCCCGTGCCACGTCGACGAGTTGCTGCGCCTCGGTCGATGTCAGGGCGATGGGCTTCTCACAAAGGATGTGCTTCCCGGCCTCGATCGCCTTGATCGCCCACGGCACGTGCAGGTGGTTGGGCAGCGGGTTGTAAATCGCATCAATGTCAGGGTCTGCGAGAAGCTCTTCGTAACAACCGTAAGCCCTGGCGATTCCAAGTTCGTCGGCACAGGCCCGGGACTTCGCCAGATCGCGCGACGCGATCGCAACGACCTCACTAAACGTTCCTTTTTGCATGGCTGGAATCACCTTGGCCGTGCCGATCAGGGCAGTGCTGAGAATCCCCCAGCGGACTTTTTTTGCTACATCACTCATAGATTCTGGAGCCTCGCAAAGCCGGTACTCATCCGCAAGTCCGCACTGCTCGCCGGCGAAACCATTCGAGTTTTTACAGTTTTACCGTAAATAACGAAATTTTTAGAATAATTAGTATTGCCAAATATTTAAGATGTGTTAGGCTTCTCCGATTGACGATTTCGGTTGGCGAGTATCCTCCTTCTCCCCCCGGAGCAGTCAGTAACCGAAAACTAGAATTCTCCTTATTATGAAAAACGCAGTCATCGCCATAGCTGTCGGTTTGTTGTCACTGGGGAGCATGTCGTGCTCCCAGCTTCTTACGAAGACCCCGGCTACTCAGGCTTACGATTACGCCGCTAACAGTCAGGCTCTGCCTGCCGGAGGGCAACCGCAGGGCGGCTACTACGGCACTGGGTATGATCAGGCTCAAGTGTATCCACAACCCGGAACCCAGGCTCCGGCACAACCTGACTACCAGACGCCGACCTACCAGACGCCGACCTACCAGTCGCCTGCGCCACCAACCTATCAGCAACAGGCTTACACCCCGCCGCCACCTGCCTACACCCCGCCAGCGTACACCGGTTCCAGCGCAGCTGGCCAGACCTACACTGTGCAAAAAGGCGACAATCTCTACCGCATCTCGCAGATGCACGGAACCAGCGTGCAGAACCTAAAGTCGACCAACGGGCTGTCATCCGATGTCATCTACCCAGGAGACGTTCTTACGATCCGCTGATCATTCTTTGATGGATTGGAGTGTTGTGTTGTTGCGGCCACCCTTTCCGAGGGTGGCCGTTTTCTTTGCCGTAATTGCGTCTTTCGCCATGAAAGATCCGTTGCACTCATAGTGGAAGCACCACCTTATCTCCATGGCGGGCCGCTGGGTCGTGCTCGTTTCAAGTCGGCCCCGGAGGACTTTGTCGTTGAGGAAATTCTGGGGTTCGAACCGTCAGGCATTGGCGAACACTGCCTGGTCTGGGTTGAAAAGCGGGACATCGACAGCAATGCTGCAGCGGCACGGCTGGCGGATGCACTTGGAATTCGTCGCCGATTGGTCAGCCACTGCGGCCTGAAAGATCGACACGCGGTGACCAGGCAGTGGTTCAGCATCCACATACCGGGACAGGCATCACCTGAGGCGGAGACACTTGAATCCGATGGCCTGCGCGTGCTGCGGATCACGCGCAATACCCGCAAGCTCCGCCGGGGCATCCATGCGGGCAATCGGTTTACGATTCGTCTGCGCGATCCTGACTTTGATCCAAAATCGGCAAGCGAGCGCTGGCAGGTGATCATGGATCGTGGTGCCCCCAATGTTTTTGGCACGCAACGCTTCGGCCACGGCGGGCGCAATGTCGAAAAAGCGCTCGCCATGTTCCGCGGCGAATTCGAACCGCGCGATCGGTTGCTCCGAGGCATCTTCCTGTCAGCCGCGCGCAGCCACCTTTTCAATGCAATTGTTGCAGAACGCCTCGCACGCGGAACTTGGGACTCGCCGCTTGAGGGCGAAGTCTATGGGTTCAGCGACAATGGCACCATTCTCCTGCCCGGGAAACAACGCGGCGATGAAAATGATCGATTCCAAGCAGGCATCGTTGAGCTGACTGGACCGCTCTGGGGTTCTGGCGAGCTGCAGAGCGTCGGTGCCGTGCGCGCCTTTGAAGCAGAAATCGCCGCCCGCCATCAAGAGTTGGCTGCGGGACTTGAAGCATACGGATTGCGTCAGGAACGTCGTGTTATGCGCGTTCGCCCAGTCGCCGCCAAGCCCATCGAGTTCGAAAATGGCCACTTGATATTCAGTTTTGATCTTCCCCGAGGTGCCTATGCCACCGTGCTGCTTCGGGAATTGGCCGAACTGGACGAGCTGGACGACCCCGGTGACGAAGGCGTATGAGCATCCCGTTTTCTCGCTGATCGCCGGGTATTCGCTTGATTTCAACGGCGCTTCGGGGCAACGGGTACGAACCCATAACCGCTATGACTGACGCAGCGCACCCTTATCCATCCGCCTTGAAGGACATCATCACTCTGTTTGAAAATCTTCCCGAGATCGAACGCCGAGAGATGCTCGTGACCTATGCCGAGAACAGCGCAAAGTGGGGCCCGACCGCTGACGAAAAATTTGATCTCGAAGATGTGCGCAAGGATGAAGAATGCACCGACACGGTCGGCATATTTCTCAGCGCGGGCAAAGACGCCGATGGCCAGGCCACTGCAAGTTTCAAGGTATCCCTAGGGCACGAAGTGCAGACGCTCACTAGAGCGATGACCTCGATCCTCTGCCGTGGCCTGAACGGGAGCACGCTCCAGGCAATCCTCGACGTCCCTGCTGACTTCGTGCCAAAAATCGTCGGCGCAGACCTGGTGCGCCAGCGCAGCCAGACCGTCTACTACGTCCTCACCCGAATGAAGAGCGCCGCCAAGGTCTACCAGAATCGACTGCGGCAGGAAGCGTCTTGACCAAGACGGGGCAGGTCTTCAAAAGCTTGCCGCAAGCAATGCGGGAAGCTACGCTGGTGGAAATGGAGAAATATCGATCAAACCCGTTCCCAGGAATGAATCCATTTCTGGAACTGCAATGGGCCGCAATGGGCCGACGTTCATACTAAGTTGATCTCCTACATTATCGAAACACTGTCAGAGGAACTGCCGGACGACTTACGCAGCATTGCTGAAAAGAAGCCGTCAGAAACCGGCGCACAGCAGAAAAACTATCGCGCCGATGTGGCCGTTGTCGAAGTAGAAACCTCCAGGAATGGTTTGCCGCCACTTTGGCAGCCGGATGCAGAGTCGGGAATGAGCCCAGTTGTGGCAGCAGAGCCAGAGATCATTCTGGTCGCTCCAGAGACGCGGCGTTGGATCGAGATCCGAGATCGCTACGAGGAGCTTGTGACTGTAATTGAAGTGCTGAGTCCGAGCAACAAAATCAGCCAGGCAGGGCGCGAGCAGTACCGGGCAAAGCAGCAGGACTTGCTGTCCGCAGGTGTGAATCTGGTGGAGATTGATCTGATCCGACAAGGTTTCCATGTCATCACGGCAGACGAAAGCCGTCTTCGACCTAACGAAAGCGGAGAGACCCGTTACATCATTTGCGCCGTGCGAGCACTCCACCGCGACCGTCGCGAAGTCTACTACTGTCCGCTAAGAGATCCGTTGCCGACCATCCGCATTCCCTTGCGCCCGTTTGATCCAGATGTCCCACTCACATTGCAGCCGCTGATCGATCGCGTCTGGAGAACCGGCAGGTGCTGGCGTCTCAACCATCAGGCGAATCCTCCCGGGCCTGATTGGTCACAGAGCGAGGGGCAATGGATCGACGAGCGACTCAAACAGGCTGGACTTCGGTAAACTGTCGTCCTTGAAGGGGTTATACCCGCGCTCGACATTGCGACTGCATCCGCGTTAGAAGAGGATCGACTATGACCCCCCTCGTTCTTCTACTCATTGGCATGGCCGTCGTTCTTGGCGGGATTTTGGTGTTCAAATTGCACCCGTTTGTGGCTCTGATAGGGGCGGCATTCGTCGTGGCGTTTTTGACGCCGGTGGAGTTGCGGGAGGAATTTGCCCGGTTCGGGGAGATGAGCGAGAGCGCCAGTGCTGCGTTCGTAGCCAAGACCGCTCCAAAGCGGGTGGTAGATGCGTTTGGGGCAGGCTGTGGCAAGGTTGGCATCATCATTGCGATGGCGGCGATCATCGGCAAGTGCCTGCTGGAATCCGGGTCCGCGCAGCGCATCGTGCAGTCGCTGCTTTCACTGGTGGGAATAGCGCGGGCTCACATTGCGTTTCTGGTTTCCAGCTTCGTCCTGGCGATTCCGGTATTCTTTGACACGGTGTTTTTGCTGCTGGTTCCACTGGCGCGAGCGGCCACCCGTCGGACAAAGGAGAATAACCTGCTCTACATCATGTGCATCGTGGCCGGGGGAACCATGGCGCACTCGCTGGTTCCACCGACGCCCGGGCCGCTATTCGCAGCTGAGGCGCTAGGGGTGAGCTTCGGAACGATGTCGCTGGGTGGAATCATCGTGGGCGTGTTCACCGTGACCTTCGGTTATTTCTTTGCCCGCTGGATGAATCGCCGCTCGCCTATACCCATGCGCGAGGACATTGATGCCGGCGGGGGGTCTGGTGCCAGTGAAGAATTCTCGGGCAATCTCCCGCCTCTCTGGTTAGCGCTGTTGCCGATCGCGTTTCCCGTGGCGTTGCTGGCACTGGGAACGACTCTGCCGTTCTACACAGCCTGGGCGGCAGAGCAGAGTTGGCCCGTTCCGAGCCAGGCTGTTCAGCAAATGGTAGCAGTGTTAGGGGATAAAGATCTTGCGCTTACACTCGCCGCAGGAGTCGCGATGCTGGCGCTGGCCTGGCAACACCGCAGGAATCCAGTGGAGAACCGGACTCCCCTGAAAGAAACTCTGCAGACAGCACTGATGTCCGGCGCGGTCATCGTCTTGATCACCGCTGCAGGGGCGGCCTTTGGAGATGTGCTTCAGCAGACCGGTATCGCCTCCAACCTTCAGGAGTGGGGACGCAAATCCAGCACTGCGCTGCTGCCACTGGTCTTTTTGCTCACCGCTCTGGTGCGCACCGCACAGGGGTCAGCCACCGTTGCGATGGTTACAGCCGCTCCCATTGCAGCAAGTTTTACCGGTCCGGATCTCGCTTTTCATCCGGTCTATCTCGCACTGGCGGTCGGCTGCGGCTCTAAGCCTATTCCATGGATGAATGACTCGGGATTCTGGATTATCACGCGCATGAGCGGCTTCAAGGAATCGGAAACCCTGCGCACCATCACTCCCATGACGAGTCTCATGGGAGTTTGTGGACTCGTAGTGGTCATGACCGGCGCATGGCTGTTGCCGGACTTCCTTTTCGGCCGGTAGTGTCAGCTTTGGTGCATTCCGAAGCTCGCCAGTTCGAGCTTGGTAGCGTATCACGTGGGCAATATGAATCCTCCGTCCATCATCACCACCACCCTGACGGCGCTGTCCTTCAGCACTTTCGCTAGCGCGCAAGACGCGGTGCCTGCGGTAAAGCTTCCTCCCGCTCCTGCACCAGCAGTGCATCCATTGTTGTCAAAGATTGCGCTCGGTTCCTGCATCACCCAGGATCGTCCGCAGCCCATATTGCGCACGGTGCTCGCAAAACAGCCGGAACTTTTCATTTTCCTCGGCGACAACATTTACGGCGACAGTCGTGACATGAAAGAGCTCGAACAAAAATATGCGGTACAGGCAGCGAAACCGGAATTCGCCGCGTTGCGCGCCACCGTTCCAGCAATCGCAACCTGGGACGACCACGACTATGGCGAGAACGACGCGGGCCTTGAGTACCCGATGAAAGCAGAGTCAAAGGAAGTGTTCCTCAAATTCTGGAACGAACCCGACAAGAGCCCACGTCACGAGCATCCTGGCATTTACACCAGCTACCTCTTCGAAGATGCGGCAGTGGGCAAACGCCTGCAGATCATCATGCTCGACACGCGCACGTTCAGGACACCGCTTGCGAAGAATGACGGCCTCAGTTCGTGGAAGAACGACTACCATCCTGATCCAAACCCTGACAATACCTTCCTTGGGACAGAGCAATGGGCGTGGTTGAAAGGTCAGCTCAAAGAGAAAGCGGATCTGCGGATCATCGGTAGCAGCATCCAGTTCGGGCATCAGCACAACGGCTGGGAGTCGTGGACAAATTTCCCATCAGAGGTTCGCAAGATGGTCGAACTGATCAAGGAAACCCAGGCAAACGGCGTGATGTTCATTTCGGGAGATGTACACTGGGCAGAGCTTTCGGCGCTCAAGGTAGACGGATGTTATCCTCTCTACGATCTCACCGCCAGCGGACTGAACAACGAGTGGGATATACTCGAAGAGAACCGCAACCGAGTCGGTGATGCCTGCATGGATCACCATTTTGGAATGCTGGATATCGACTGGGCCGCTGAGCAACCAAGCGTCACCATGCGCGTCCACGACATCACCGGCGGCAATCGCCTTGAACATACCGTCAAACTCAGTGATCTGACATTCGACGCGGTGAAGGAGAAGGAATAGACAATGCTGCCGGAGATCCTGACAGACATCCCAGGGCCGAAGTCTCTCTCGCTGGCGAGTCGGTTGGCTCGCGTCGAATCGCGGAATGTCACTTTCGCCAACAGCGACTGGCCGATCTTCTGGGAACGCGCGGCGGGCACGAATGTCTGGGACATCGATGGCAACCGCTTCCTCGATTTCACCAGCGCCTTCGCCGTAAGTGGACTGGGGCACAGCAATCCGGCGGTAGTCGAGGCACTCAAAAGTCAGGCTGATCTGCTGCTGCACGGCATGGGCGACGTCCATCCGGCCGAGGTCAAAGTGGCCCTCTGCGAGAAACTGAGCGCGATCACATTCGAGCGCTGGGGCGCAGGCGCTGGGAAAGCGATCCTTTGCAATGCGGGATTCGAAGCCGTCGAGGCCGCGCTGAAAACCGCTCATCTGCACACTCGCGGCAAGCCACGCATCATCACATTCGCTGGCGGCTACCACGGCCTGGGCTATGGCACGCTCATCGCCGGGGGTATGGCAAAGTTTCGCGCGCCGTTTCGTGAACAACTCGGGGAACTTGCGATCGAGCTGCCGTTTCCATCTTGCGAGGAAGAGATGGTAGCGCTCGAATCCGCACTAACATTGGCACTCAAGAAAAACGACGTCAGTGCGATTCTCGTCGAGCCGATCCTTGGTCGTGGCGGAAAAGTGGTGCCTCCTGCTGGATTTCTGCCACTGTTGCGTCGTGCTGCGGACAAAAGCGGGGCCGTTCTGGTGCTCGATGAAATCTACACTGGCTTCAACCGCACCGGCCGCTTATTCGCTTGCGAGCACACCTTAGTCGTTCCCGACATCATCTGCCTTGGTAAAGCCCTGGCGTCTGGCTTCCCGCTGTCGGCCTGCGTCGGCAGGGCAGAAGTGATGGACGCCTGGCCCGTCTCAGATGGCGAGGCCCTGCACACCACCACTTCATTGGGGAATCCGTTAGGGTGCCGCATGGCACTCGCCTCCATTGAGCAACATTGCGACCCCTCCGTTGCCCACAAGGTGATCGCTACAAGCGAACGCTTTCGCTCGGCACTGGAAGCGATCGACTCACAGAGACGAGGCAAGGTTCGCGGCATCGGCCTCATGCTTGGTCTCGAAATCATCGATCCCACAATCGGCGCACCCAACGGCGATCTCGCAGCCTCCATCATCCTCAACAGCCTCAAAAACGGCATCATCCTCCTGGCCGATGGCCCCGCCGGACACGTGCTCGCCCTCGCTCCACCGTTCGCGATCAGCGACGAGGAAATCGCATTCCTTTGCCAGCAGCTCGGCGAGTATTTGTGATCGCTGGCAATCATTCAATTTATTCAATTTCAAACATTCAGGTTTCCGGCTTTCCAAGAGGGTTCCCCGCCAGTTTGACCAAGCCTCGCAACGCCGGGACAGGCCGGAGCGCCATGCAGTCATGTCCATCCAATACCCTACGTCGCCTCCTCGGCGGCGTTATCCAGGATTGTCGCTGCCGCTTTCAATTTTTCGACGACCTCTTGCGTCTTCTTCTGGCGATCGTCGGCGATGTAAAGTGCGCAGACATCGTCTTTCACTCCTTCGAAGGGAAGCGGCGCGGCGGGCTTACGTCCGGTGATTTTGGCAAGGTGGAATCCCCAGTGGGAACTGAAAACGGGAGTGATATCGCCGACTTCCAGTGAGAACGCGATCACTTCGAATTCATCGCCCAACTCGCCTTGCTTGAAGTAGCCGAGGTCGATGTCTTTCTCTTCCTTGTCGGAATGTTCTTTGGCCAGCGCCTCGAAATCTTCACCTGCGACGGCGCGCTTGCGGAGGTCGCGCAGGGAATCGTAGAGCGCCTTGCGGTCATTGGTCTGGCTGAGTGACTTGAAGAGATGGCTGGCCCTGACCTCTTCGTCGGTCATGAACTCGTCGATATTCTCTTCGTAAAAAGCGCGCAGTTGCTCGTCGGTCGGCTCGCAGTCTGGCCCGAGCACTGCAGTCAGGTGGTTGTTCACCCGCAGGCTGGCAGCGACATCCTTTCTCACCAGATCTTCCTGTTCGGCAGTGATCCCGGCCTTGTAGTAGAATTGCTTTTCGCCGCCGTGTTCTTCTTTCAACTTCGCAATAGCCGCGTCCACTTCGGCGTCACTGGGCGGCTTGCCATTTTTCTCCGCGTCCTGATTCAACAATACACGGGCGGTGATGTTCTCCTTTGCGTAGCCCAGAAACTCAGCATCGCGCTCGCAACACGAAACTTGAGACATGCGCTCGTAGTAGGATTTGATATTGGAAAATTCCTGCTCGATGAGGGCGGGATCGACTATCTGTCCGTTGATGGTAAGTGGCATGGTGAGAGGAATTGGAAAAATGGAAGCAATGATCAATCGCAGTATTCAAAGGCTCTCGTATTCGGCCTTCAGCGCATCGATTTCGCGATCAAGCTCCTGGATCAGTGCCCGCTGCCGCTCCAGGCGCGCGGCGACGTCTGCCCGCATTGCGGCGAGATCGTCTGGTGACACGTAGTCCGGCACTAGAAATTCCTGGGCTCCCTGTCTGGTGTTGTAGAGCTCGATCACGTACTCCAGATCCATGAGGCGCTCTTCGCGAAACAACATGGCATCTGCCAGTCTCTGCTCGAGGTCTTTCGCTCCAGTTGATCGCGCCGCGCTCCGGGACTCACTTTTCTTGCGCGCGATTTTCTGCTCGAGCAGGCTGAGCAAAACTTTCCGCTGCACAGTGAAGTGCCCAGCATCACAAAAGTGCGAGACTGTCCATGGATCCAGATTAAGGAATGCATCGAAGTCATACGACTCGTGCAACTCCTGCACCTTATCGAGATCGCCTTCCAGATTGGCGATCTGGCTTTCCATGTTCCCGATCGCTTCGAGAAACCGATAGACCTCTGGATGCACAGGAGTCTCAGCCACGCTGCGCGCTGGAATCGAGAACGGAAGGGATTCCCGTTGGGTAAAACCAGATCCGGACTCAACCAGCCGTCCGGAATCTTCGCAGGACGCGAGGGCAAACGCACAGCCAGCGACTCCCCCAGCCCTCGCCCATCGAGCGATGTCAGCGGAAAAATCGAATGGAACACGTACGGGTCGATTCACGTCGGTTATTGCGTCATCTCCGGTGTGATGCGGTGAGCCGCGAGGAATTCTTCCAGTTCATCCACGCCAAAGTCCGCAAGCACTGTGCCTGCCACGTCCATGGTGGGAGCCAGACTCTGGCCGGAAAGTGCGATCATTTCGTCAAATGCTGCACCGTCCCGCAGCACATCAATCTCCTGAAAGACGTAACCTTCCTTCCGCAAATAACGCACTGCATCGGTGCACCACGGACACCCGGACTTCACAAATACGCGCATTGGCGCAGCTTCTTCTTCGTTGGTCATGGTTCATCATAGCCGACTTGTTCGGATTGGAAATCGCGAATATTCCCGGAAAAGGCACTGTAACCGCATCGGCAACTAGGACCAAAGGCCTACTTGTGCACGCCCGCTGATGTATCCAATGTATTGACAATGTTGACACAGGATTTTCATTTATGTTACATTTCAGGGAAACACCTCCAGCCTCCAGCATTCCGTGATTACCTTCAGAAAATGCCGCCGCGGCCGTGCGGAGATGCATCTTGGCTATGCTAAGTGGGTTTGCGGCCTTGTCGCTGCGTGCGTGGTCGCGAGTTCCGCGCAGGAACCCGAAGAAGTCTCTGCAGCTCGAGTGCCGACTACGGCAAAAGTGACGGTGCTCACTGTATCGAGAACCAGTAAGGGAGTCTTCTCTGGTCACGCTTCCAGAATGACTCTCACCGCAACTGCACAAGCACCCCCCGACGTTGAGCCAGGCATCATCATCGTCGAGGAGGGCAATGGAGAGGCATTGAAGACATCTCTTGTAGCGGTGAAAGAATATTTCGTCGCGCAAAACCGCTGGCATGGCGACAAGGAATATCGGCTCGGCTTCGAGAATACCTCCCATCCCCATGAAGGGGAATCCTTCTCACTGGGTGCCGCGCTGCTATACGATGCGCTGGATACGGGTGTAGCCCTTGATGACAAAGTCTGCGTGTCAGTCAAGTTAATGAGCGACGGCACGGTTGATCGCGTAGGGGGCATCCAGGGCAAGCTCGCCGCTGCCGCGGATGCCGGATTTTCCACCGTCATCATCCCCGCCAGCAATGCCCATGTGTTCGACGATATGGTGATCCTCAATCGGCTGAGTACCCTCGTTCGTTTCCAGATCATCGCCGTTGACCACTTTGAACAGGCACGCCAAGTGGCCACATCCGAAAAGTCCCTGGAAGTCCAGACGGCCCTTACCCTTTATGAGCGCATCGCCACTGTCATCCGCACGGAAACGGCCACCGACGAAGGGCTGGTGGAAACTTTGAAAAAGGAGTCCGTCTCCAGCGCCATCGATCAAATCCTGACTGCGATCCCACAGCACGTGTCAGCCCGCAGCCTGCGCGCAATCGCCACGGGAACGGGGCCAACAACATTATCGCCCAGAGGATCCGCATACGTAATTGATCGCCTCTGGCCGAAGCTTCTGGGAGCCGACAGCACGACGACAGGTGCCAGCTACGGCAGCAACGGCACTGGCACTGGCACTGGCAGTGGGCTTGAGCAAAGTGAAGCGCGGAAGGAGGCACTGGCCGAGTTGGAACGAGTGACGCCGCTACTGGATTCCAGCAGCGCTAAGTACGTCGCTGCCGTGCGCCACTACGCAAAGCTACTGGGCGACAGCACGGGCTCCGAAGAGTGCCACAACCGACTACGGGAAGCGGCCTCATACATCGACACGGAGCGGCAGTATTTGCAGCAAAAGCTGCGTTCGAACTAGGGCGTGTTTTCAATAGTTTGTACTTGTACTTATGGAAATTCGTGCAGGTGTA
>JAQCER010000022.1 GCA_027618625.1 Verrucomicrobiota bacterium | reverse complement strand
GTTGATGTCGTTCACGAGAGGTTCCGGGTAGGACTGTGCTGTATCGATCCGCGAGTCCTGACCGTGGCTTGCCGTTGAGGCGATGACCATCATGCTGGCAATAAGAGAGATAACGTTGTGTTTCATAGACTGACACGTGAATAGCAGATCGGTCGGAGAAAGCGATTAAAAAGTTCCAATGTCCTACGTCAATCGCCAGCCTTCCGAATCGCGTTCTCCATGGCCTGGACATTGGAATTCGCATCAGCAGCCACGTCTGTCGCCACGGAAGGGAGATTGGCAACAGACTCTGCATTGGTGGAGTCAGGAGTCACGCTCTCCACGGACTTCGTCATGTAGACGACTGCGACGATCAGGGCGACCAGCGAACCGATCAATGCGAGTGCTTTCATGGTGCGAGATAGTTTTGAAAATTTGGTTCGGTGTTCGCAGCTCCTTTCGGGTGAGATGGACACTAATCAAAACTGAAGCTATCACAAAAACAATATTAACGATAGTTAAATTGGCCACGGTCCGTTTTGAATCCGTGGTCGGCATAGAATAAACCGGTGTAGAGTGGCGAATGCGAATGCAAACCCCTACAACGATTCTCACGCGTGCCCTCTTGGCCGGAGCCCTCCTGCTGATGTTCGGCAAGGCCCCGTTAGAAGCAGGCAGGACAAAGACGCAACCCTTACTCCCTGAACGAGATAGGAATACCGTTCTGGTGCGGAAGCCGATCATTGTCGACAGTGCCGTGTTTGATATGCAGGGCAAAACCTTCAGTGGTCGCGACCGGGACTCGCAGCGTGAAGATGGCGAGCCGCTGTTCATCTTGAAGAACAATGCAGTGCTGAAAAACGGCCGGATCATCCGCAGTGCTGAGGGGGTCTGGTTCCGTGGAATCAACAGTCTCGTCGAAAACGTCGAATTTCCAGACGTCTATGAAGACGCCATCAGCACCCGCAGCGCCAAGTGCCGAAGGGCCGTCGGGGAAAAGCGTAATCGCGTCATTGGCTGCACCTTTTCCCATTTTAAGGACAAAGCGATGCAGCTCAATGCGGGTGAGCTGGAGGTGCGCGGCTGCACATTTACCGATGGCGTGACCTCCATCCGGCAGAACGGCCGCAGCAGCGAGCCCCTGGTGCTGCACGTCTACGACTGCACCTTCCGCAACACCCACAACATGGCCAAGGCCGACGGCAAAAATCCGCGCAGCCGTGTTTATCGCGCGGGTAATCAGGGGCAAAATGTCAACGATCCGGAATGGGAGATCACTGGCAAGACGAAGCTGATTGATCGGCGCAAGTATTGAGCCGTATTCAGCAAGCGATAGCCAGGGAAAGGATTGACCGTTCCTTTCCACCGCATTACCGATCCACTCCGATGAAAGACGTCACCGAATCTCTGGAAATCCTCAAGCGCGGAGCGGCAAAGATCATCAGCGAAAAGGAACTCGCTGAGAAGCTGTCCCGTGGCAAGCCGCTGCGCATCAAGCTGGGTGTCGATCCAACAGCCCCAGACATCCACCTGGGCCACACGCTGCCATTCGTAAAGCTGCGCCAGTTCCAAGAGCTCGGCCATGACATCGTCCTGATCATCGGAGACTTCACCGCCACCATCGGCGACCCTACCGGACGCTCGCAGACCCGCCCGCCCCTGACGCGCGACGAGGTGATGGAAAACGCGAAGACGTACGCCGAGCAGGCATTCAAAATTCTCGATCAGGATCGCACGGAAGTCGTCTACAACGGCGACTGGTTCCGCAAGATGACGTATGACGAAATCTTGAAACTGAACGCACGCGTCACCATGCAACAGATGCTCCAGCGCGAAGACTTCAAGGCCCGCATCGACCGAGGTGAGGAAGTGCGCCTGCATGAGATCCAGTACCCGATCATGCAGGGCTGGGATTCGGTAGAAGTGCGTGCCGATGTAGAAATCGGCGGCACCGATCAGTTGTTCAACATTCTCGTCGGCCGCGACATGCTCAAGAGCCAGGGTATGGAGCCTCAGGTGGTCATGTTAGTGCCACTGCTCGAAGGCACCGATGGCGTGAAGAAGATGAGCAAAAGTTACGGCAACTACATCGGCGTCACGGACACGCCCGGCGATATGTTCGGCAAGGCGATGAGCATTTCGGACGAATTGATGGGGCGCTGGTATCCGCTCATCATTGGCACGCCCTGCCCGGAGATCCACCCGCTGGAGGCCAAGAAGCGGCTGGCGGTGACTCTGGTCGAGCGCTATCATTCCGCGGAGCAGGCGCAGGCAGAGCTGCAGAACTGGGACTTGCGCAAGACCAATGCAGCCGAGGCAGAGTTGCCGAATTTTTCTCCCGGCGAGGAGAAGCGCATCATCTCTCTGGTGGGGAACGCGCTGGACGGGTGCTTCAGCCAGAAGGAATCGAACGCCAACATTCGCCGAATGATCGAGCAGGGCGGCATCCAGCTCGATGGTGAAAAACTCACCGATCCTGCTGCCGAACTGGAACTGCCGGACGGCGGAGTCTTGCGCATCGGTAAGAAACGCATGGTGCGGGTGAAGCGTTAGGCTATGGGCGGTCTGTCTCAGAGGCCGTCGCCATTCGCTGCGGTGCGCTCACTCGGCGCTGCCGCTTTGAACATTTTTTATCCGCCACGCTGTCCGGGCTGTCGTCGACCGGATACGGCGGTGGTGCCGGACAGTGCGCGGCTTTGTCCTCCGTGCGCCGACGAACTGCAAGCCGTCAGTGCACCGTTCTGTGAGCGCTGCGGCGAGACCTTTGCCGGCAATATGGGCACGCCACCGCGATCGTTCGAGTGCAGCAATTGCCTGGGGCGTGACCTCGCGTTCGACTTTGCCATCGCCTCTTACGAAGCCACTAAACTCACGCGTGAGCTCGTCCACCGCTTCAAGTATCAGGGAGAGTTCCACCTTCGCCGGGTGCTCGGAGCGATGTTGCTCCCTGCACTCAGT
The DNA here is from genome assembly GCA_027618625.1 of Verrucomicrobiota bacterium. Lineage (GTDB taxonomy): Bacteria > Verrucomicrobiota > Verrucomicrobiia > Verrucomicrobiales > DEV007 > JAGROY01. The sequence continues at coordinate 10,572 of JAQCER010000022.1, read as the reverse complement.
GATCCGAGAATCACCACACAGGGCGAATGGATAATGATCCCAGTGCCACTGCATCGACGCCGGCGGCAAGAGAGGGAATTCAATCAAGCCGCAGAGATCGCCAGGTTCGCCAGCAAGTGGGCAGGCCTCCCAGTGGCCGACGTTCTCAAGCGCACCCGCTCCACCACCCAGCAGGCCCAACTCGACCGCAAAGAACGCCTCGAAAACCTGCGCGACGCCTTCGCCCTCCGCAACCCGCAGCGCGCGGCTCGAACCTTCACGGGCAAGAACCTTCTCCTCGTCGACGATGTCTTCACCACCGGCACAACCGTCAACGAATGTGCCCGGGTCCTGCGCACGACGCTCGCCCCGGCGAATCTGGCGATAGTGACCGTGGCGCGGGGGTGAAAGGAGAAAGTAGCTTGAGCTTAAGCTCAATCCCCAGTTGAAGATTGAGCCCAAGCGCCTTTCATAGTGTGCCTTCATTCCCTCATTCCCTCATTCCTTCATGCCTCACTATGCCAAGCTCGTTTCCAGCTCAGGCGCACTTCGGGCAAACGCCGTAGAATTCGAGTTCGTGATACACTTTGCTGAAGCCGGACGATTTCATGATGTCCTTTTCCAGCTTTTTGACTGGGCAGCTCATGTCGATGCTCTTGATCGCACCGCATTCCGTGCACACGAGGTAGTCGTGGTGTTCGCCGGGGATGAGCAGGGCAAAGTAAGCCGAGCGCTCGTGCAGGCCTAGTTTGCGGACGAGCCCTTGTTCGAGCAGCTTGATCACCAGTCGATATACCGTGGCCTGATCGCATTGCTGTTCCAGGGAAGGTTTTGCTGCGAGCTCCTGGATGGTCACCGGCCTTCCAGCAGTGGCCATTTCTTCGATCACGAGTTCCAGCGCGCGGGTCCGCCGCATCCCCCGCTCGCGCAGGGTAGCGATGCATTTGGCTACGTAGGTCTGGATTTCAACAAGTTGCATGTGAGGTGCCGCGAATTCATTTTTGGAGATCGACGCGGAAAGTAAAAGTGTCCGTATTCGCGGCGAGAATCAATAGAAATACCGGGGAATGGCCGAGAAGCGCGACAAGTGTCGACAAGTGTCCAACTTCTGTTTCGATTTGACCACTTCCAGTTTCAGAAGGACCGCACCGAGCCCCTTTGTTGCGGCGCAATATGCAGCGATCAACTCCTGCTAGGCTTGGCACGGAGTCTGCTGATTAAGCAATTGATCGTACCGATCGCGGCCTGACCGGTGCATCTGGAGTTTCGGGGGTTTCTCCAGAGCCGGTCGGGCTGATATTTTTCGCTCTCACACCACTGGAGAACTGCGAGGGGAGCTTGACTTACAGCCACCATCAAGGCAGCCGCGAGTCGCTGAGGCCGTTAACGCCGATCGAGACACGGATCAGATTGCGGTCGACGCCGCAAAGTTCTGCCCATGGGAGTTCGGTGTAGTGGGCCAGCAGGGTGTAGGGGCAGGCGATGGAAAAATTCGTTCCAAGGCTGGGGCCTTTGGTGACTTTCAGTGCATCGTAGAATGCGGGGCACTGCGATGCGTCTTTCAAAATGAGCGACAACAGGCCACCGTAGCCGGCTCCGGGGCGCATGGCTTGTCGATAAAGCTCGGGCGTTTGGGAAAGGGGATGATACACTTTGGCGACTGCCGGGTGTTGCTTGAGTCGATGGTAGGCGTCGATCGAATGCGCGTTGATCTGGGCCATCCGTTCGGGAAAGTCCCGGGAATTTTCCTCAAGCACGGTGGCATCGCCATGCCAGAGCGGCACGTGCTCAGTCGCGAGCAAACGTTGGAAAGCATCGTGAAACGGAGACTGGCGATTCAAGATGGCCGAGCCCGCCATGACATTGCCGACGCCCGAAAAGTACTTGGTCAGGCTGGTGGTGACGATGTCGGCAAACGGATAGACATCGACGTTGACGACCGAGGCAATGGTATCGTCGACAATGAGCGGCACGCCTGCGGCACGGGCGGCCTTTGAAACCCGCTCGAGATCGACGCTGCGCAAGAGTGGATTGCTGGGGAACTCGCAGTAGATGCCCGACACGGCGTCGTCACGGAGCAAAGCCTCAAGTCGCTCCAGATCTTCGGCATTGCCCGTGCCAAAGAACACGGCACCGGGCCCGATTTCCTGCTGCACCTTGAGCACGTCGACATACGGGAAATCGAGTTGCACACATCGACGTCCCGGCCGCACTTGGCGCAGCGCGTGGTGAACACTTGAGACCCCGCACATTCCAGATGGGTAGAGGAAGACGTCGCCCTCCTGCTGGCCGCTCAGGCGCGCGAGACGGGCACGCAAGATCCCGTGTGCTGCGGTGGATTCTTCCAGAGCCCGGCAATGGCTCAAACCATTCGCGAGTGCTGTCTCCGCGAGTCGGCTGCTGACAATTTCTCCACTGATCCTCCAGTAAAACCTCGCGGTCTTTCGTGCGCTCCCGGGGAAGCAGACGGCGTGCAATTCAGTGTCGCCCACGGCCGCAATCCGAGCGTCGACTCCATCCTTCTGATGCAGATAACTTCGACAACGAACTGCTGCGCCTTCAGTGGGGAACACCAGCAGGTCTTCGTCGGCCTTAGCGAATTGCTCCCGCGCCACTGCAAAGAGCGCTTCGACCTTGGGGTGGCAAAAGAAGCGCGGATAGCCTGCCTGGAAGGTCTCGATGATCGCAGGATCTCCCTCCTCGTAACCAACAACGTGTTCCCATAGCGGTAACGCGACGGAAACCGCGTGCGGATCATCCGGCACAGGTTTACCCAAGTCTTCCGCCTGCCACAGCGGGTTTGCATCAAGATCGCGCACCTACGAGTTCATAATTCCGCTTCTACAGATGCCAAACACATTTTTGCACCCTGTGCCGAAATGTTTTAAATGTTTTGGGTCCATTCTGGGCCGCATCGGCGCCACTTTACTCCCGCTCCTTGCTACGACGGGGCTGCGAGCGATCAGTCGGAATGGGCGGTGGGTTGCGGTTGCCGCTGGGGATGGAGAAGCCCACACGTCGGGCCGCATCTTGCGGGAATGCTTCGATCCCGTCGTCGAGTTCGAGTTCATCGAGTTGCGCAAGCCATTCGTTGGTCTGCCCGAGCTGGTTGGCACTGGAGTCAATGTGCCGCGAAAAGCTGCCGGCATCTTGGGATGCAGTCTTGAGTTCGCCAGCGAGCAATTTTATCAAGCCGACCACGCGCCTTTGTTCCGACTCCGCGAGTTCCAGATTGGCCTCGGATTCCTCTAACTTTACCGCACGTTTTTCAAGCATCGCCAGGCGCTCGCGTTGGGAGTCGAGCAGTCGGCGTTTGGTTTCCAGGAGCCCTGGCTTGTGGCCATCGGTCTCCAGTCCGGTGATCTCCTGCTCCAGTTCCGCAATCTCCTCCGGCATCTCGCGGATGCGAGTCGGCAGATCCTCATGGCGTTCGCGATTGAGGTGATTCCTGATCGTTTCTTCCGTATGCAGCAGGCGCAGATATGTCCACATGAGCGCATCCAGCTGGTGCAATTGGGTGTCCACCGCCAGCGCTTGCGCGGCATTCGGGTTCTCGCGCAGGTCGCGTTCGATCTCGGCGGCCAGCCCGGACAGGGTATCGTAGTTCACCTGCAGAGGATGCGACAGCGAGCGATACAGCTTCATGCGCTGCTGTGCAAAGTCATGCTTTTCCTGGGTGGCCTGGGCTTCGGTGTGGATCGTTTGTTTTTTCTGCAGCCACTTCTTGAACAGCGAACTGTCCGGCCCGAACACCCACCCTAACGCATACACTGCAGTGCCGATGATCGCGTAGAGCGGTTCCGCAGTCGCGATCCCTACTCCCACCGTCGCCAGCGCCAGCCACGCGTGATGCGGGCTTTTAGCAAAGGCTTTGAGTCTCTCGAGTCCTGACATCAGCGGCAACCCGGCGGCAATAGCGATGGTTACTCAACCGTGAACCACTGCACTTCCACCCGGCGATTCTGGTCGGTATCCTTGCCCAGCGGTTCCTCCCAGCCACGACCGATCAGCTCGATCCGTTCTGCTGCAATGGCCTGTTTCTCGATCAACAGACGCTTCACTTCGTCCGCGCGTTCTTTACTCATCTGCATCGCCTTCAGCGCCATGTTTTTGACAAGGCTTTCACCGCCCTGGGCCCGAAACTCCGCCACCTTCGAGTCATCGACATGGCCACGCAAGAGCACCATCGAGCCCGGGCTGACCTGCAGCATTTTCTTCACAGTTGCCAGGTATTCGTCATTGATCGTCTGCTGCATATCCAGCTTGGTGGAGTTGGGTTCGAACAGGAAGCGGATGTTACGGCTGAGCAGTGGATCCTGCTCAATGGGCGACCGCGCCGACGAGCGGATGGGCTGAATGGAAATGGATTGACCGGCGAACTCGCCACTCTCCTTGAGCCCCTCCAGCATTTTCAGATCCAGAAAGTAACTTGCCGGTGCGGGGTTCTTCACGATCTTGCTGCCATAGGCGATGGTTGATGACTGGTAGATGCCCTCGAAGCTTCCGGCAGCATCGATCTGTCCCGAAAAGAATGCGAGGTTCTCGGGCAGGTTGCTAAGGTGGACTTTCTCCAGTTCGGACTTCGCGTCCTCCACGGTCCATTCGTAGTCCTTGAACACCTCCGCGATGAACTTGTAATAATTCGAAGGATTCGTCCGCACCTGATCGTTGCCCCAGACCAGTCCGTGTACGACACCCTTCACCATCTCAGGATGCTCCGCAGCAAAGCCTTTGTTGAACATGAGAATGTCGGAAATGATCAGCAAGTTGCGATTGTCCGTGATCTGCCTTGCCTTGCCATCACTGGCATCCACCACCTCGGTGGTCTTCGGTGCCCAGGTCACGCAACCGTCAATGCGATTGCCACCAGCGATCAGGTCGGCCAGAAACGCATCGGCGCCGACGAACGAATCTTCACAGAACAGCAAATTCACATTGTTTGGATCCGGTTTCTCGTCGATCGAAGACATTCGGTTCACCTGCAAGTCGGCCTCGGAAGCAAGGTAGCGAATGAAGAATTCCGTCTCGTTGAGAGGGGCTGCGGTGAGCACCTTGCCCTTGAGATCATTGATGCGACGGATCTCTGAGCGCACCACGATGCCATCCGCACCGCGGGAATAGCAGATCTGGGCAGGAACAATTACGTTCATCTGGCGACCGTAGGCGGCCAGCACGTCGACCGTTGTCGAAGACCCTGCCATCTCGCCCCGGTTGAGGGCCGCCCAACTGTCCTCTTCGCTCAACTTGAACTCGACCTTAAAGCCGTAGTTTTTGAAGAAAAACGAATCCTCGCTGGGAGCCAGCCCGCCATTTGCCACGAACAATCCCGCGTATCCTGCGTATTCGCTGAGCTCAATCAGGATAGTGTTGTCTTTCACCTGGTATGTCTGCGGAGACGGCAGTTGCGGCACTTGATCGGGCACGTCGAGGAAGTCCACGGGCCCAGCTGGGCTGACCGCATCAACAACGTTTCCAGTCTCTGATGTTGAGGGAGTTACAGGCTGGGCTCCTGGCTTTACCTTTGGCCACCAATTGATCACCGCGAAAATCGCGATGCCTAAGATAACCAGCGTGAAAACGAGTTTTCCGAGTTTTGTCATGGCTCTGATCCTAGTCGCTACGTCCCATTGCTTCCACTACATTCCGCCGCCGGATTTGTAGGGCCGCCGGCCTGGGCAGTTTCTGCGAGATTGGCAGGATGCGGCAGGCGATGAGCTCGCATCTGGAGCCAACGACATTCTCAGAGCAGCGAAAGACGCCTCAGCGGGCCCAGCAAAAAAAGAAACAAGGAGAGGCGGACTCCGATCCGCCTTCTTAGCCCAGCCCGGAATGGGCGGATCGGAGTCCGCCCCTCCTTGATGGAGATTTGAGATTCATGCCCTCAGCCCCTCAGCGTGCGGATTGACGGGCTGATGGGCGAACACTATGATCAGTTTGTTTACCGTGTTGCTGCGATACGGGCCATGCCTGATGACACCGATGAATCATTCCCGCAACTCAGCGCCCTATCTTCCCATCATGGTCTTGCTGATGTGCTTGGCAGCAGCTGGCGTGTTGCGTGCGGAGTCGGTGATTTCATTTGAAGATGACGTCCTGCCTGTGCTCACACGGCAGGGCTGCAACTCCGGCGGATGCCATGGCAAGGCCGCCGGGCAAAACGGTTTTCGTCTTTCCCTGCGTGGCTATTCGGCTGAGGAAGACTACAATTGGTTGATGAATGAACGCCGGGGGCGGCGCATCAACCTCGGTGCTGCGGAGGCAAGCCTGCTGCTGCTGAAGGCGACTGGCCACAGTCCCCACGAGGGTGGCGCACGCTTTGCCAAGGACTCGGAATCCTACCGAACGCTCGCTGCCTGGATTCGTCAGGGCGCTCCCGGGCCGGACGCTGCCGCATTGCCGGAACGCGTCACTTTGTCGCCCGAGTCTCTCCACATGCAGCCGGGCGATACCGCGAAAGTGATTGCTACCGCCCACTACGCAGACGGACATGTGCGGGATGTGACGTGGCTGACGAACTTTTACAGTAATGATCCATCGACCATCACCATCGATGAACAAGGTGCGGCAACTGCCGTGCGCGCTGGCGAGGCCACGGTGCGCGGCCACTTTCGCGGACTTGTAGCAGTGGCCACTTTCACGATGCCGCGTGCAGTCGACATCGACATCGATCCCTCACTCTATCTTGGAGGCAATGGGTTCATCGACAGCGCCGTCTTCGCCAAGCTTGAGGCCCTGCGCATTCCACCCGCGCCCGACTGCACCGACGCCGAATTCCTGCGCCGGGCGTATCTAGATGCCACCGGGCGTCTCCCGGATGCGACGACAACCCAGGCCTTTCTCGCCGATTCCTCTTCCGGCAAGCGCAACGCTCTCATCAGCAGACTCACCGATTCCGAGGCGTTCATCGATTACTGGACCCTGCAGCTGGCGGATCTCTTGCAAAATCGCAAGGAGCGCGATCACGACGTGCGCGGCAGCAAGGGCGTGCGTGCATTCCACCACTGGCTGCGTGAGCAGATCGCAGCGAATCGCCCGTGGGATGCGATCGCGGGCGAAGTCCTGCTGGCCAAAGGAACGGTCGCCGACGCGCCGGAGGTTGGTTACTTTGTTACAACGTTAGGGGAGAAGCGACGGGCCGAGGAATCGGAAGTGCCAGATGCCGTAGCTCAGGCGTTCCTCGGCACTCGCATCGGCTGCGCCCGCTGCCACAATCATCCGCTGGAGAAATACACCCAGGACGACTTTTATCGCTTCGCGGCATTCTTTGCGCGCACATCGCTGAACCGGGTGTCGCCCCGCGAAGGCGACACGGAACTGGTGGTGGCAACTGAAGACGAGGCTCGGCTTCTACGCGACCTGGACAAGGCGCGTGCCGAATTAACCAGCGGCAAGGATGAGAAGAAGATCGGGGAGTTCACCCAGCGTGTGGCTGATCTGGAAAAGCAACTGACCGAGCGCAGGGTGCAACCGCCGACCGCGCGCCAGCCGCGCACGAATCAAAGTCTGGTAGCGGCATCACTCGACCGGCACCCTCTGGAGTTCGCATCCGGTGAAGATCCGCGCGAACAATTGGTCAACTGGCTCACCGGTCCTGCACGCGAGGTCTTTGCGGGTGCCATGGTCAATCGCGTCTGGCGACATTTCATGGGGGTCGGCATGGTCGAGCCAGTGGATGATCTGCGCGACAGCAACCCGCCAAGCAATCGCGCCCTGTGGGATGGTCTGACCTCTGCGTTCATAGAATCCGGCTACGACATGCGCGCGCTCGTCCGTGTCATCATGCAATCCCGCGCCTATCAGCTCAGCGCGAAGACGCTGGATGGCAATGCCACCGACGCTAAATTCTATTCGCACTACTACGCGCGTCGACTGCCGGCAGAGGTATTGCTGGATTCCATGTGCGACATCACGGGAGTGCCGGAATCCTACGAAGGATACCCGTTCGGCATGCGTGCGGTGCAGGTGCCGGACCCTTCAGTGAAGTCCTATTTTCTCGAACTCTTCGGACGCAGCGAGCGGGTCACTGCATGCGCCTGTGAGCGCAGTGGCGATGTTACGTTGCCGCAACTTTTGCACCTCTACAATGGCGGTGTGCGCGAGAAGATCGACAGCACGGAAAGCACGCTCCATGACTGGATCGCCAAAGGCATGACGGATGGCGACATCGTCGAGAAGCTTTACCTCACTGCATTGTGCCGTCCTCCAAGCGACACTGAGCGCGACCGCATCGCGGCCTATATTCAATTGGCTCCGGAACGCAGCGCCGCACTGGCGGATGTGTTCTGGGCGGTGATCAACACCAAGGAGTTTTCGTTCAATCACTAATATTACACTATAATCATGCTTGACGTTTCCCTGAATCCACGCTCCAGCCGCCTGTGTAACGGGCAAAGTCGACGCGATTTCCTGCGCATCGGAGCACTGGCTCCCCTGGGGCTGTCACTACCAGGCCTGCTTCGCGCAGAGTCCGGGGCATCGGCCGCGGCGCTCAATACGCGGGCGAAATCAGTGATTCTCGTCTTCCTGGGCGGAGGGCTCTCGCATCACGACAGCTTCGATCCCAAGCCTGACGCCGCAGAGGAAATCCGTGGAAAGTACGGCGCGATTCCGAGCAATGTGCCGGGCTTGCACCTCGGTGAACTGATGCCGCGGATGGCACAGACGATGGACAAGGTTTGCCTGGTGCGCTCCGCCACGCATGAGAACGACCACCACGAGACGGCGACCAACTGGGTGCTGAGCGGGCGCTTCGGCTCACCCTTTGGCGACTATCCTGCCATGGGTGCAGTGGTGGCGAAGCGTACCGGATTCACCGGAGTCCTGCCGCCCTACATTGCCGTGCCGCGCAATCCTTCCTTCACCTGGGAACTCGGCAAGAGCGCCTTCCTCGGCGGGCGCTGCGAATCCTTCAAAGCCGGTGACCCTCACGAACAAGGCTACCGCGTGCGCGATCTGTCAGTCGCCGCTGAACCAGGCAAGGCGCTGGCGCAAAAGCGTTCGCTGCTGGAGTCGCTCGACACCCTCGCGCGCGAGATTAAAGGCAACGACCAGCTCGCCACTTACGATGAATTCCAGGGGCACGCCGCCGACATGGTGCTGTCCACCGAGGCGCAGAACGCGTTCGCCATTGAGAAGGAATCGACCGCGATGCGCGAGCGCTATGGCGACAGCACATTCGGCCAGAGTTGCCTGCTGGCACGCCGATTGATCACCAGTGGCGTGCGCTTTTGCACCGTGAATTACGCCGGCTGGGATCACCACGCCAAGATCTTCGACTCGCTCGACAAGAAGCTGCCGGAGTTCGATCAAGGCTTCTCCGCGCTCATCCAGGACATGTCCGCGAGTGGACTGCTCGACGAGACGCTGGTGGTGGCGATGGGTGAGTTCGGGCGCTCACCGCTGGTCAACAAGGACGCCGGTCGCGATCACTGGGGGCGCGCTGGATCGATCATCTTTGCCGGAGCAGGAGTGCAGGGTGGCAAGGTCGTCGGCGCTACCGACAAGGAAGGCGGCATGGCCATCAGTGATCCCGTGCGCCCGGCAGACGTTGCCTACACCATTTACAACAGCCTGGGCATCGATCCACGCAGCGAGATCCACACTCCCGATGGCCGCCCCATGGCGATCCTAGATGAGGGAAGCCGGATCCATCAACTGTATGCGTAGGTCGCCACCGACGTTTTGCTTGTTCGTGCTGACGGTAACCAGCACCATCGCCGAAGAGCCCAAAGAACCACTGGCACCGCCGCCGCTGAAAGCACAGCTGGTGACTCCATTCACCATCGCACGCGGAAAGATCACCCGTGTGATTGTCCGCGGTCGGACGTTGGATCAGATCACCTCCGTCGAAGCATCGTCAGTAGACGTCACTGCCACGATTATCGAGAAAGGCGAGGCAAAACTGCCTGAAGGCTGGAAGGTGGAGCAATTGGGAGATCGTCAGGTCACCCTCGATGTTGCCGTGGCCGAAGCCTTTGCCCCTGACACCGTTAAGCTAAACCTACGCAGCGACAGCGAAGCGGCCGATATCGATCTTGCGATAGTCCCATCGGAAGTGCTGGTAGACGAAAAGGAACCAAACCGCGGCTTCAAGGATGCCCAGCCGTTGGAACTTGGCAGCACCGTTGTTGGAACCATCGGCAGCAACAAGGACGTCGACGTCTATCGGATCGATCAAGCTGCCACTGCATCCACCGCGTGCATCCACATCGACATCATTGCCAGACGCCACGGTTCTGCACTCGATCCCATCCTAACCGTCTACGATGCACACGGCTTCGAGCGCGCCCGATGTGACGACTCGCCCGCCGCCAACACCACGGCCCCGCACGATGCCGCAGTCACCCTTGATGCTCCATCTGCCGAAACCGGTTGCTACTACCTCGTCATTCAAGACGCCCACGACACCGGCAGCGCCACCCACCATTACCAGGTGAGCGTATACTCTGACTAGGTCTTCGTCCTCCGCACCCTGCGGAATGCGGAATGGATTTGCGGAAACACTTCGGTTTTCCGCAACAGGGTCGGGGTCGGACGTTCGTACGAAATTCACTGCGGTTCGGAGGGATGATGATCGCTGCCCTTTTCCTGGCC
>JAQCER010000021.1 GCA_027618625.1 Verrucomicrobiota bacterium | reverse complement strand
AGCCGGGGCAACTGCGGGATTTCATGGTGGACGTCGGTAGACACACGCCCCCGGATCATGCCGTGCTCCCCCAATTTCTCGATCGGTTTCGGAACGCCTACAGCGCGCAGTCCATACTCGCCACTCAGCAACTCGTTGCCATTGCGGCGGCGCATCACCGCCTTGCCTGGATTCACCCTTTCGGCGATGGCAACGGGCGAGTAATCCGCCTTCATTCCCACGCCCTGCTGCATCGCTATAACCTGCATGGTCACGGCCTTTGCACTCTTTCCCGCGGGCTCGCCCGCAATCGGCAAAGCTATTTCAACCATCTGCAAGCGGCGGACAGCAGGCGGGAGAACGACTACGACGGCCGGGGAAATCTCAGCGCTAAACACCTCTCCACCTTCTGCCGATTCTTCCTCAAAACACTGCTCGATCAGGCGGAGTTCATGAACGGCTTGTTGAACCTCGAAAATCTACGCACCCGTATCGAAAAGTATTTCCAATTCCAGGCCTTGCATCTGAAACAAGATCAAGAGGCACTATGTGAGATCGTAACCACCCTAGCCTACGAGGGAGAGATGCAGCGAGAGCACGTAAAGACCGTAACCGGCAAAGGCTCCACGACTGCTGCCAGAATCATTAAGCTGGGCCTATCTGAGGGCTATTTTTCCTCCCCTTCTCCCAAGGGCGTCCTTCAATTCGCCCTACCAGAAAAAACGTGGGAGTTCTATTTTCCCCAGCTGTTTATCGATCTCCCTGTAGACGAGAAGGATTGAAGGATTCACAAGGGACGTTGAATAATATGTATGAGAAAACAAGGGACGTGTCATAATTTGTAGACACGGTCCTGTCGTTTGGCCACCCAACCTCCGACCACAGCCGCGACGGGGCGACAGCTTGGCCTGCTCGGCATCGAACGCAAACTTACCCCCACGGCCCCCGTAATCGGTAACGCCTACGAAGTCGAAGACACCCTCCCCCCAGAACTCCAACTCGCCACAAACCTCCGCGACGCCACCCGCAACTTCAAAACCAACACCGACGCTGCTGAAGCATTCGGCCCCGAGTTCTCAGAACACTACGCCGCCTCCCGCGACTGGGAAGTCCGCGAATACGAACGCCACGTCAACGATTGGCAGATGAAGCGGTATTTTGAGCTGATTTGAGCGGAACGGCGCAAAGTCTTGGTGGAATCGCCGTTGGCAGTGTCGCCGAGCCAGCCAGGCGCTGACAATACGCGGTCGCGTCCCCGCGGTGCCAGACGCCAAGGCTGGCCCTTCGATGCTTCGATGTGGGTTCTACTTTTTGCGGATCACGGCCAGGCAGTCCTCATTGGCGTCCGCAGGGGCGTTGCCAATCGTCACCTTCGAGCGGCCTTCGACTGATGCGATGCTACCAGCAGCGGGAGCTCCACCGGTGCGGGGATTGAACCAATGGATGGAAAAGTTCCCTGCAGTTCCCGTCAGATCGAGATCCGTGGTTCCGCCGTTCGGGAGGTAGACGAGATACAGCTCCCCGGATTTCGCCAGGCAATACTTGCTGTTGTCTTCTTTCTCATTCCCAATGAGAGCATCGGCATTGGTCATTTCCCAAAAAGGAACGGCATTGTCCTTGAAGAAATTCAGCGCGATGCGGCAGTAGTCCCAGCTCAGGTCGCGGCTACGGAAATCCTGGCAGACAAGGTCGTTCTCCGGCAGTTGGTATCCAAAGTAGTACTCCACACCCGCTCCGCCGGCCATCAGGTTTCCCCAGAGGGTGTGCTTGCGGATGTCGTCGGTTGTCTGAACGGCCTTGCGGTCATTCTTTTTGCCGTCGTATCCCTTGTAACCCATGTCTGGTGGCACTCCAGTGTCAGCACTGCCTTGTTCATCGTTTGCAGAAACCCATGGACGGCCACTGGCCGCGGAAGCTTTGATCCATTGCAGGGTGCACTGGTGGACGACATCCCAGTGGTTCTGCAGGGATGCTCCGGTCAGCAAGGACTTGTCGCCAAGCAGGGGCGTGTAGACTTTGTCCTGCTGGTTCGGGAAGGTATGGATGACGATACTGTGATCGTAGGGATCGGTGTCGTGTAGATATTTCACCATGTCCGTGATCTCCTCGGTGCTCTGGGTATTCTCTTCTCCAATGTTCCAGTTCAGCGCAAGCGCGTGCCCGAACCTGGCGATGAGTTCCCGACAGTAGAGTTTGCGTTCAACGCCGAGCTTTCCGCCATCCAGCGATTCGGGTACCGGTGCTCCGCCTTCGTTTTGACCACGCCGATCGTCGTCCATTTCGTTCTCCTGCAGTTTGAAGTGCATGTAGAGTCCGAGCTTCGTGGCGTGGTCGAAGACGATTCCCCACTGATCAAGCTTCGAGCAATCATAGTGAAGTTTGTCCTCACGCTGGACGAATGGCCAGATGTTGTCGCCGTCACCGCCGGCGTTGTATGGCAGGAACGAGAAGGCGTTTACGCCTTTGCTCGACAGGTAGTTCAGTCCGCCTATGAGGCCTTTTCCTTTGCCGCCTTTCCAGCTGGGATCGCCGTCTTTCCAGTCCTTGACATGGGGTTCCCAGGTTTTCAGCGGCACGTTTTGTCTCCGGGCGCTGGTGTTATCGAATTCTGTGTAGGCAAGCAGCGTTTCGGGTGCATCCGCTCCAGCTTTAAGGAAATATTCCTTCGATCCCGCGAACTGCAGGTGGTGCTTGCCGACATATTGCAGGCGGCCTTTGCCGCGAAAGTCTGACCCGCCCTTGTCGCTTGCAGCAACCGTGAAGCTGCCAGTCAGGGCATTTCCCAGAGCTGGCTTTACCGCAGTCGATCCAAGCGCGGCGTTCTTGCCGATGTTGAAAGAGGTTACGTAATTCCACGTTCCTGCCTTGTCTGGCGACAAGTGGGCGCGCCATTGCGTGCCGGAATCAGCTGAGCTCTCTCCAGCACTGCCATCGGCCGCAAAGTAGCCAGGGACGGTGTAGTTGGGATCACCGCTTTCGTGGATGAATGTGACGTTGAAAGCATGATCTGTGAACGGATTGGGCTCGTTGTCGTTCTCATGCGCGTATGGGCCGTCGAGAGAGAGGGAGACTTTGTGCCACTCCTTCAGCTCACCGCTGATGGTGATACTTCCATCACCATTGGGTTTGCGCGGCAAAACCAACGGGACGAGCTCCTTCTTCGCAACTTCCGCTTTTTCGGGAGAAGGCAGATTGCTGACCGCTGTCTTTGTTGCCTCATCGGCGGCAGCAAACGACAGTCTGTGGATGCGGGCACGGCTGAATTCCTGCCCATCGGATGAAGCGATCTTCGACCGCACCGTGATAACGTCGCCAGACCCAATCGCGATATTCTTCCATGCCGTCTGGAAGGTTACGCCTTCCTCGAATTGCTGATCGCTCAGCGGACAAGTGAAAGTGCCTGTTGGGACGTCATTGACCACGACTTCGTAGGTCGACTGGCCGTCTTCCTCGCCGACAGCTTCCAGCGTCAGATCGTAGATGCCAGTGGGGTAGGGGAACGCCGACTGTGCCTTTGCGCTTTCGTTCTTTTCGGGGTTGATTGCGAGCCACTTTCCCTGATCCAGATAATAGCCGTTGCTACCTTCGATGAAGTCGGTTGCGTCCAGTGCAAGCGTGGCGGGCGGTACCGGTGTTTCGCCTTGCTCGGGTGTGGCTGCAACAAATGGGAATGGTTCAGGGTGCCACGCCTTGCGCCACCACAGGCATCGGGCCGAGCCCATCGGGGCGAAATTCCTTGTCCATGGAGAGTACGAACTTATCAAGCTCGATGCCATCTTCGCGCATGGCGATCTGCAGTTCGTGTTCGCCTGCTTTACCAATATCGAGCCACAACTGCATCGGAACGCCGACGTGGACTTTCTCGGTGCGTTGTTTGCAGTCCCAGTTCCATGCGTTCTTCTTCACTGTCTGCCAACGCTGACCACTTTCAGGCCACTCGCCATTCAGGCCGAAGTGCAGCCCGTTATCCTCAGATGTCGTCGAAAACGCGCGGACCCAGCCGTAGTAGCGACCGGGTTTGTTTACCTTCACTTTGTAATGGAGGATCGCGATCTTGCCTGGCACGTTGGAGAAATTCTCGCCGTGGATCAACTTGTCGCCATGAGTGCGCCGGGTGTCTGGCAGGGACTCGATGTAGGCGCCGCCACTTGCGCCTGCGATATGCACAGGGTCGCCGTCGGGTGTGATTTCAGGCCTGGAGCTTGAGTGGAAAAGATACCAGCCGCGTTGCTCGGTAAGCGTTTGTTTGTAGAAGTGTTCCGCTTCCAATGCGAGGATGCCGTCTTTTTCATCGAACACCACTCCGGTGCTCGTGATGGGGGGCGGTGGCGGATCGGCGGAGTAGCTGGATGTTGCCGCTGCTATGGCGGCAAGCCAGATGGCAAGTGGGTGGAGGGTCGTTCTCATGAGTATTTGTTGTTTCATGGCTTCTTTTGCGTCAGGATTGAGAGGAATGTGCAACTGCGTAGCAGGATTCTACCAGTTCGGTGGTGATCAGATACTGCCGGGCTTCGCTCTCACAGGGTGTCTGATTCTTAAGGCTGTTGAGCAGGTGGATTTGAGTGGCGTGGACGCTGTCGCCTTTGTAGCCGATGGTTGGAGGATCGAACGGGAGTGGGGTTCCGTCGAGAACAAGGTGCCCGGCTGGGGTGATCGAAAGTGTACCGTTCTCTCCTTGAAGCGTCATGCTGCCCATTGCGACTGGCGAAGGAACTGGGCCGGACTGGCGATCACCATGGATGAAACCCGTTGCACCTTGCTGGAAGGTGACATCGATCTCCGCCCAGTCATCTCCAACGATCGCAGGATTTACCTGTCGAGTGGTGCAGCGTGCGATGTCCATCTCTCCTGCAAGGAAGCGGTAGGTATCGAGGATGTGCACCAGGCTTTCGTAAATGATCAGTCGGGGCATATCGCGAAAATACGGCTGCGCCGTGAACGGTTCAGGGCCATTTCCATCGCCAGTTCTCCAGTCGAAGCTGATGTGCTGCAGTGCGCCGAGAACACCTTCGTCGAGGAGTTGTTTTGCGCGTCGATACCATGGCTGCCATCGCCAGTTTTCATGGACAAGCAGGCGAACGCCTGCGGATTCGCAGACTTCACACATTCGAACGCAGTCGGGAATGGTAGGTGCCATCGGCTTCTGACAGATGACATCGAGCCCGCTGGATGCTGCAATCTGGGTCAGTGGCAAATGGGTGTCTGGTCGTGTTGCGATATCGACAAAATCCGGTGACTCAGCATCGAGCATTTTTTCGACCGACTGGTAGGCGTTGGGAATGCCATATTTCTCGGCGAACTCGCTCGCCTTGCCGGGAATGGGATCGCAGACAGCGCTGATTTCCGCATCGGCGATACGTTGCCATCCATCCGCATGGAAGTGCGCGAAGAATCCCGCGCCTATCATTACTCCTTTCAAAAGGTGACCTCCTCTTCCAACGGGCGGTCGGACTTCATACGCATCCATAGCACGATTGCCAGCACATTGAGACCGGCGGCGACGTAGAAGAATGGCATGGTCGATCCCGTCCACTTGAGCAGGTAGGGGAACGCCAGCGCGGTGACGAGGCTCCCAACATTGCCCGCCATATTCATCGTCCCTGAGACCGAACCAGCGTTCTTGCGGCCGATGTCCGTGCAGAAGGACCACGACGGACTCAGGGTCATGTCGGCTCCGAGGATTGCGATTGTAAACCAGACGATGGCTCCCAGAGCCGTGTCCATCTGCAGGCTCACTAACATTCCCACTGCTGCCAGAGCGAATCCAATAACTGCTGGCAGGCGTCGGGACAGTTGCCAGTTGCCCCGCTTGTAGATCGTATCAATCATCAGACCGGCACAAATGCTGCCAATGGCGCCCCCGGCGAATGGCGCAGCCGTGTACCATCCGGCATCAACCGTATTCAGGTTGTACCGTTTCCTTCAGGTGGGGGAAGAGCCAGGTCAGTGCGAAGTAAAAGGTGAAATTGCTGCAGAAGTACTGGATCATCGCCATGCGCATGTTTGCCGACTTCGCCATCAGGGCGAACGGCACCTTCTGCACTTGTTCGGGATCGGGTTGTTGCCGATTGGCGAGAATGTAGTTCTTCTCCTCATCGGAGATACTGGGGTGATCTGTCGGTTCGTCCCGGAACCAGAGGAACCAGATGATCGCCCAGAGAAAGCCGACTGCCATGAGGACGAAGAACATCGATCGCCAGCCGAGCTGGACAAGCATCCAACTGACGACCGGCATGGCAAACATTGCCCCTAGTCGGCTGCCGGAAAAATTGATACTCTGAGCAAGGCCACGTTCCTTCATTGGAATCCACGAAAATACAGCTCGAGCCATTCCGGGGAAGGCACCCGCTTCACCTGCGCCGAACAGGAACCGGGTCACGAACAGTGAGAAGAATCCGCGAACTGCGCCGCTAAGCCCGGTGAAGATCGACCATAGAATGACGACACTGCTCAGCAATACGCGCGGGCCGAAACGATCAGCGATGGCACCACTGGGTGTCTGGAAAAGCGCATACCCAATGGCGAATGCGGACATGATCCAGCCCCACTGTGTGTCACTGAGTTGAAGGTCAGTAGTGATGCCCTCTTTCGCTGTGGAGATACAGGCGCGATCAACATAGAGCAGCAGCGACAGGCAAAAAGTGCCCGCCAGGAGCATGTGACGTTTCGGTATCATGGCAGGGGGATCTGACCGGCGGAGACGCCATCAAATGCAAAGGCCCGGCAGGGGCAGCCATCGCCGTTTTCGATTTTGAGTGGTGCGGCGACAAAGAACACTTTGTCCTGGGTCAACGTGTCGAGATTTGTTAGGCCTTCGACGATGGTAATGTCAGCGCTGAGGAGGATCATGTGGATACGGGTTAGTTCCTCCTTGTTGTTCACATCGGCAACGGACGGCGGCTCGACACCGAGAATGTTGACCTTGCGGTCAACACACCAGTGCGCGAGATTTTCGGCAATTCGCGGAAAGTTGTCCCGGTAGTGTTCTGGAGAATCTACGTGCCTTGACCATCGGGTGCTCAGCAGCAGACTGTCGCCGGGCAGGAATTTTTCTGACACCTCGCCAAGGTGACCGACGGTGATCAACTCTTTGTCGGCGATGTCCTCAAGTCTGATCACCCAGGCCGGCCCCATACACCGTTCCAGGGGCGTTTTGTCTATCGTGCCTGGGCCCGCAGCGAAGTGAAGTTGTGCGTCCATGTGAGTGCCGGCATGCGAGTAGAGGTGAAGGTTGCGTGCATTCCAGCCTTCGCGCTCGACGGTTTTCGCCTGTTCAAAGGTGACGCCTCGCATGCCTTCGCGAAGGGGCATTGTTAGATCGACGATTTTCGACATCGTTCAGAGCAATTGGATGATTTTGTCGGCAATTTCCGTCGTCGTGAGGTTGCCCTTGCAGTCTGGCGTCCTATTTGCCGGATCTTCCAGGACGGTTTGCACTGCATTCTGGATGCGCGCGGCACCACTGGTGGTTTCGGGATGATCAAGCCATTCCAACATCAATGCTGCGGAGAGAATCATCGCCACAGGGTTGGCAATTCCCTTGCCTGCGATGTCTGGTGCCGTGCCGTGACTGGGTTGGAACACTGCACAGTTGTCACCAATGTCGGCCGACGGCGCCATTCCCATGCCGCCGACAAGTCCTGCCGCGAGATCGCTGAGGATGTCACCGAACATGTTTCCCGTGACCAGAACGTCGAACGTCTCGGGTCGCTGGACCAGAAACAGCGCTGCGGCATCGACGTAGAGGTGATCGGTTTTCACATCGGGAAATTCTTCTGCCACCTGATCGAAAATCGAGCGCAGATAGACCATGGACGGCAACACATTGGCTTTGTCTACCAGTGTGCATTTGCGGCGTCGTTTTTCGGCCTCCTTGAACGCTGAGCGGCATATGCGTTCGCTGCCCGTTCGGGTGATGCGCATGAGGTCGCACACTTCCTCTTTGGCAGGATCGCTCTGCGAAAGCCGCGCAGAGAACAAGCCTTCGGTGCTCTCCCTGACAATCACAAAATCGATATCGCCCGCCTTGTAACCCTTGAGGGGGGTGTCGTTTCCGTGGTAAAGCCGGATCGGGCGCAGGCCGCAGTAGAGTTCGAAGCGTTCACGTAGATCGATCTGCGGGGTCATTTCCTTGCCGTCAGGCCATCGTACGTCTGGCAAACCCATGGCACCAAGAAGTACTGCGTCGGCTTCGCCACAGGCAATGAGTACGTCTTCCGGCAGCGGGTTGCCATTCTTTAGAAACTCTGTGGCACCGACCGAATACTCTTGAAACGCAAAGTTCACGCCATCGAGCGACGGCGTCAGCGCCTCCAGGACTCGAATCGCTTCGCGGGTGACATCGACACCGATACCGTCACCGGGAAGCACTGTTACTTGGAAAGTCTTGGAAGCTACGGGCATGAGGGAGTCAGCGAGATAAGTTCAAGTTTCGACAGGCGGATTGAATGCATGCAAGGCTGCTGCCAAGGAATCTTCACTGCCGACATTGCCCGGAAAGACAACATAAGGCATGCCCGGAAATCGGGTTTCTGCTCCGATTTCCCAAGCGGACACGCCTGGGAGAATCTGGCCAAGGACCATCGCGCGCTTTACGCCGAGTCCGTCCGTGGCGACATCGCTGGACGTGATTCCACCTTTTGCGATGAGGAAGCGCGGCACCGTTTCCAATTGCTGAACGGTTTCCACCAGGGCCCGCGAGACTGCGTTTCCAATTGCCAGCGTCTGGTACGGCGATTCGCCCGTGACGACGCTGCGGCTGGTGTAGACGACGGCGTTCCTGCCACTTGCCAGCCATTGGTTGACGTGGCTGACGCAGTGGCCGATTAACTCCTGACGCGGCTCTGCGAGCAACACTGAAACATCGAGTTCGAAGGATTCGATATCACAGTTTGCCAACAGGTGTGCCAATTGCGCTGAACTCTTCGGGACATGAGAGCCGACGACAACGAGTCCTCCAGCCGTGGCGGTTTCGCGGTTGTCTGGTGGCAACCATAGCGGACGGGGCTCGAGTCCCAGCCGTGCCGACACAAATCCGGCAGCCGAGCGGTAGATGTAACGTTTGTCTCTTCTTTCTGCCTCAATCGTCGCAAGTGCGAAGGCTTCAACGTCACGGCGATTCTGTGCGTTAACGATCGTGTAGGTACCAGTTGGAAGCTCCAGCACTGCTACGACGATCGAATCGACGGGGCCACGCAGGGTTGCGAGGCTGATCGAATGCACTTCTGCTGCGGGGACTCGACCATTGGTTTTCTCTGATACCCATTCCCGAAGGTTCGACGACTGGTAACCGAACACTGCATCCTTCGCGAACGGCGTGTCAGCTGCTGGGGTATAGGTGCCATTCTCGACCACGTAGTGAACGTCATCGATGGTTACACGTCCGCCT
Organism: Verrucomicrobiota bacterium; assembly: GCA_027618625.1. Lineage (GTDB taxonomy): Bacteria > Verrucomicrobiota > Verrucomicrobiia > Verrucomicrobiales > DEV007 > JAGROY01. Next base: position 4,494 of record JAQCER010000021.1, on the reverse strand, counting down.
GCTTCGAAGTAAGGTAAGATGAATGTGGCATCGAACGGCCCGCACTCTGCGGTGAGAACGTCGGTTTCGAGGGGGAAGTGACCCCGCAATGTAGAGTCGCTGCGGCTGATGAGCGTGACACTGCGGCCAGTCAATGTAGCTGCCTCATTCAAGTTGCGGGCGAGCTCGCGGTGCAGGGCAATAGTGCCGTCAGGTGGAAGGCTTCTGGAATTCGTGAGGATGTAGAAGCATGCAAGGTCGGTGCACAGTTCTGCGGCAAGAGTGGCCGTGTCCCATTGCGTCAAGACCGGGATATCGTAGACGGTTTGAGTGCCGGTGGGGTCGTCGTCCAACACCACAAGCTTGTTGCCATTGTTACTGCCGACGAGATCGCGGATCCTGGCGCGCAGCGGCTCCGAAGGAATCGGTGGCAGCAACGCGAGCAGAGTGTCGATTTCGGCCGGACTCATGATCTACTCACCTGTGACTTCGACCTGAACGCCTTGCGTTGCGGACTTGTCGAGGAACAGCGCCCGTTTTCCCCTCGTGCCCTGGTGCGGAGAGGCAGCTGTGGGTATAGGTGATTGTGTGAGTGCGTCGTCGACGTTCTCCACCTTGAAACAGAAATGATGCATGCCTGGTCCGTTATTTGCCAGCCACTCCTGCAACGGGTGTTCGGGCGTGAGTGGTTCGACGAGCTGTAGGTGGGTGTTTCCCAGATCGAGATGCGTCAGGCGAACGGTGCCATTGTTGACGACCTCGCTGTAGAGAAAGGGCAGGCCAACCTGGTCCCGCCAGACCGCTAGTGCGGCGTCTGTGTCGGGAACCACGATCGCGAAGTGATCCAAGCCTTGAAACAGCCCGGGGGGTTGTGCTGAAGTCATGATGAGGATGAGCGTGCACTCGCGTGGCGATGCTGGCAATGTGGCATTCCACATTTAACATGTGATTTTGCGTAGTGCTGTGTCGGCCTCTCTCTGGCGGTTGATTCATCCTGGCGATCTGGGTGTCGCGATACCGTTGATCCAGCGTGAAGACTGTGAACGCTTGAGCTGATCGTGGCTGTGACCTTGCACTGCACCGTCTGTTGGAGCGTTCCTTTCCGGCGCGCCCGGATAGAGGATCTCACGCTGACCGGCGCTTCCGAATCACCACGGTAAAATCCACCGTTGCCTCGCTCATCCCACATTTCGCTTAGATAGATGGGCATTGGTATCATAGTTCGCTGGTTCAAGTCCATCTTTAAGCGCGATCGCACGGACGACCGGAGTCGTTGTGATCGTGACGGGTTCGCCATAGAGTTCACGATTTTTACCCGATGTGGAGATCCGTCCGATGTGTAGCGGATTGCCGCATCTGCGGTCCCTGTCTGGATCGCCAGCTCAAAACGAATCTCATAGAAACCTTCGGCGTGACTGAAGACGGTATCGGCAACGGCAGAAGCGGGTAAAATATGGAGCGGTTTTAGCGATTTTCACATCTGCACCTTCAGCATGGCTATTGCTTGCTCGCCCTGTAGTAGCGAACAGGGCCTTCGATATTCGCAGAATAGGACGTCGACTCGCCCTCGGCTTCGACGCCGTCGTCGAGTTCGATCCAGGTGACCAGATCTACGGACTCTGAGATGCTGAAGGATTCACCAGGTTGCGATGTCCAGGTAACGACCGTTCTGTTCGTTGTCCCCTGGTAGTCGATGCCAGTCGCGACGAATGGTGTCTCCACCTTGGTTGACAGCGCCCAAGCCACTACCTGATCGAACAATTTGACGCCGATCTCAGTAAAGTTTGCAGCGCCATCGTTCCCGGCAAAGCCGAAGTAGACGCGGCGTCCCGGATGGGTAAAGATTACCTCCTCGCCATCGTCACCAAGAATGTCCGCGCCCGCGTCAATAGCAAACAATCCACTGCGCGTTTCGTTGTCCGGAGCCCAGGCAATGACAGTGGAATTTACAGGTGGATCTGCGGCGTGATACTGCGTTCGAGCGGTGGCAAAGATCTGCTCTCCTGGTTCGATTCCCGCAGAAATGGGATGCTCCACATCCGTAATGATGATCGTGTCGTGACCGGAAGCGGGCCCGTTGCCCTGCCCTCTCCCTGCATCGTACATTAGAAAGTCGTCCGTGTTCGCGCTTTCGACATTGATCAGAGGGATCGCCAGCTCTTCAAAATCGACATCGGCAGGGCCGCCACTATTTACGGTGGAGGAATTGTAGACCAGCGCCGCACCATCGGCGTCTTCGATAACCACCGCGTTGTCGGCCACCACTTCAACATCGAAGCCAAATTTCTCGGCAAGGCGTTGCGCGACCCAGCCATCGCCAGCGTTCAACTGGCCGCCGCCAGTAATCAGCAGTGCTTTGCGCCCACTCTTTGACACGAACGACCACTTGGACGTCGCTGCGCCATAGGTCAGCTCAAGGCTAACCGTCTGGCCGGAGCCAAACGATTCTGCAGGCTGATAAGTCAGAGTTTTGGCCGCTCCGGCCTCTGAGACGACATACTCGACCTGTTGACCATTGACTTTCAAAACAGGAACTTCCTCGCCCAGGTTCATGAGGGTTACGCTGATCGCGGTATCACGCTCTACTCCTGTATCATTGACGGGCGGTGATACAGCGGCAACGAAAGGACGGCGCTCACCTTTGGTGGATCGCCAGAATTTCAGTGCCCCTTCTGATTCTGGATCGTTAATCAGCACCCGATTGCCATTCTCATCCTGCGAGAAAAACTCCAGCGTCGCATCACCCGTCCACTGTGCCATCATCACTCTGACGGCATAAAGGCCAGCGACCGGCGCTGTGACCCGCACCGTGCGATCGGCCTTGCCTGAGTTTGTATCAGATCCTCGGGCCTGGACGCGGAAGAGATCCCTCGCATCGTTCGGGTGGAATGCGATCTCGACTGCATCGTCATGGCGCACGCCAATCACCGTTTCACCAGCCGGGAGTTCGAGGAATCCTACAAGTTCCACCGAGAAGTTTTGCCCATTGGAATAGAAGCTCAACTCATCGTCGTCGGAACCAGGCAGGCCAGGGAAGAACTTATCTTCAAATTCCTCCAGATCCGTAAAACTCCCATCCTGAATGGGGAAACCAATGTCGTCTGAGCTGTAGTTCACGACGCCCTCTTCGACGAAAGTTCCGTCCGGGGCGACGGCTGTCGTGCCCTCCCAATCACCACCGACGACAACCTCGCTTTCAGTAGTTGCCACAAGATTGAGGTAAGGGTCGCCCGTGAGTGGATCCAGCAGCCTGCCGGACAAATGCGCGTTGCCGCGCGCGATGGTGGCCGTAAGGCCTGAGTTCTTTCGCGCCTGCACGATTCTCCCAGCGAATCCGGGTGCTTCTTCATCTTTGCTGTCGAGCGGATAACGTGCCGCCTCAGACAGCATTAATTCGTCCTCTTGCGCAAGGGCACTAACTGAGATGAGACACGTTAATACGCCAGCGCCATACAACTTTAACAGGGATTTCTGCATGATCTCGATTTAGGGAGTTATGAAACAGTTACACCACCAACCAAAAAGGGTCAGAATTCCTGACAGTGACGGGTGGGTTCAGGCTATACATCGGCCGACTGGCTCTGAAATCCTGTTCAGATCCGACGATCCAATCAACGAGCATTGAATCACAGCGACCACTCGGCTGCCATGTGCATATGCACATTAAACTTGTGTTTTCCCGTCAAAGAATCATCCTGTCTGATGTCCCAATACCGCCCTACTGAACGATCGGTTGCCTTGCTGATCGAAACCTCGAATCGCTACAGTAGAGAACTTCTGCACGGCATCCGTGCCTACATGCGCGAGAACGGCACATGGGCAGTTCATCTGACGGAACAAGGAAGAGGTGACGTCCCGCCACCCTGGCTGCGGGGCTGGGAGGGGCACGGGATTATTGCCCGCATTGAGAACAAACGCATCGAAAGCGCGGCGCGCGAACCTGGGGTGCCGGTGGTCAGCGTGAGTGCCTCGGGCCTGGCAAAGGATGTCCCCACCGTCATCAGCGACAGCGCAGAGGTGGCGAGGCTGGCAGCCGAGCATTTGATCGAACGGGGGTTCCGCCACTTTGGCTACTGCGGTGACGCCTGCTTTGCGTGGTCGGCGGACCACGGGCGCAACTTCGCCAGCCACCTGGAGCAACAGGGATTCCGCTGCCATTTCTTTGTCTCGCAAAAGGAGGACACCAGCAACTGGCAGGCAGAGCAGCGCCGGATCGGAAACTGGCTCAAGACCTTGCCCAAACCCGTTGGCGTCATGACCTGCTACGACATACGCGGGCAGCAAGTGCTCGACGTCTGCCGGCATACCGGACTACAGGTGCCGGATGAAGTTGGTGTGATCGGACAGCACGATGACACATTGCTCTGCGAACTCTGCGACCCACCGTTGTCCAGCGTCATCCCGAATCCTCGTCAGGCCGGTTACCACGCTGCCACTTTGCTCGATCAGATGATGGATGGCAGAATGGTAGAAGCGAAGGTCTACCCGATTGCGCGCCTCGGCGTCACCACCCGC
>JAQCER010000020.1 GCA_027618625.1 Verrucomicrobiota bacterium | reverse complement strand
CTCTACAACGGCTTGCGATTCAGGGAGCCGGCCTCATTGTCGATTTCGACGCTGCGATCCGGATCCGTCCGGATCGAAGGTTGTTTGAGTGCATCTCTGGCTGATCGCCTGCGACCAGTCCTTCGAGGTGCGGTTCCAGCAGGCCGGAGCATTGATGATCGTCTGGAGGTTCACCGCGAACTCGGCAGTATCCCTTGGGAGGATGCCTTGCTGACCTATGTCCCCGACTTCATCGCCAACGCGCAGGGATGCCGTTTGACAATTGAAGACGACCGGGTCGCACTCGGAGGAGTCGTTGAGAGCGATCTTGAACGGGAACGGCTTGGCGAACTCACCGTCTCCCACCTGGGGAATGCATTTTCCATTTTTGAAAATCGTCTGGGTATCGTTTCCGATCGGAAACCAGCTCTTGCCACGATCCTGTTCGTCGCTCCTGATTCTCTGCGCGTGTCGGGGGTCCTGCCTACGGTTGCCGCCAAAGCAGCATTGTTGAAGCATCTGCAAGCAGTCGCTCCGGCAGGGATCACGATTTCAGATGATATCCAGATCGATGGCAGTCTCGGCGATGTCGAGTGGTACGAAAAGCTCGCCGAGTCGACGCGGCGGTTCTTCGGCTATGCGATGACGGCCAAAATTGAGATCAAAGGAAATGCGGTGATGGTCGCGGTTGACGCCGTCTCTGATCGGGGTCGCAGTGAGATAGAAAATGCGATCGGCAGTCTTTTTCCGGTTTCAGAGTTTCAGGTGACCAGCTCGATGCATGTCGCAGAGAGCGGTGCCTTACGCGCGATCGCGGCCGAGGACATTCCGGTTCCTGCGGCTCCGATGGTGCGGGTTTCCATGCCTGCGAAAGGAATCGGTCGGGCCGGCGATTCAGCGCTTCACAAATTGATTGAGGAAACCGTGGTCTACTTTGACATCAATAGCGCGATGCTCGGGACAGAGAACATCAGCAGCTTGAAGAAATTGGGCAACGCACTGGCATCTGCGGGTGACTACCAGATAGTTCTGCGAGGCTTCACGGATCAGAGAGGCGATGCCAAATTGAATCAGGAGCTTGCGCAGTTCCGCTGTCGTTCGGTTGGGAAGATCCTTTGCATGCACGGGGTCAAGGAAGATCAGGTAGTGATTGAACCTTGGACTGAGGCATTGATGTTAACCAGCCCCAACGAAGAGAGTTGGAAGAAGCGGCGTGTAGAGATGCGATTGCAGCAGCCCCCGGCGGGTCAAACATCGACCTCAGTCATCGCTACCGCAGACGCCTACGAAATGCGCAAGCCTCTGCCTATTGCGCCAGAAGCAACCGCACTGGCCAGTGCTGAACTCAAGGAATCGGTCGTTTACTTTGGCATCAACAGCTTTGCCGTTCGGCGATCTGAGCGTGCAAAGTTGCGGGTTGTGAACCGCATCCTTTCCGAGAATACGGCAAAACAGCTCGTAATCGCTGGCTTCTGCGACAAGTGGGGAAATGCGGAATACAATCTTTACCTGAGCAAGAAACGCTGTGAAACGATCAAGTCTTATCTGGAAGGACTTGGAGTAGATCCTGACCGGCTGGTCGTGAATGAGCATGGTGGGGACGGAACCGACGAAGATGAGGAAAGCTGGAAGCTCCGACGCGTGGAATTTCAACTGCGGGACGCTCAGCTGGGTGTCATTCAATGAGGAAGACGATTCAGGCATCCTTTTTCAGCGCGATCGCGCACCACCCTGGCAACAGGAACACGGAGACCAGCATCGTGGTCAGAATTCCTACGGCACAGACAAGTCCCAGCGTCGACAGGCCGGTATTGCTTGAAAATATGAGCGAACCAAACCCGACTGCCGTTGAAACCCCGCACAGCAAGAGCGCACGTCCAAGGTTGTGTTGGGCCATTCGTGCGTTTCCAGAGCGCCTGATGGCGAGTTGCATGTGGATGCTGTAATCAATTCCGGCCCCGAGCAGTAGCGGAATCGCGACGATATTGATAATGTTCCATTCGGCGCCCAGCAGCGACATGAATGTCAGATGTAAAAGGCCACTGACGAGCAGCGTCGTAAGCGAAAGCAGAGCTCCCCGGACATCTCGATACACCATCCACAACATCAGGACGATGACTCCGGTGATTGGTAGAATGGTGTGGTAAAAATCGTGCTCGATGAGTCGGCCGATCGCAGGACTAAGATGTTCCCAGCTCGCCAGATAGATCCCATTCACATTGCCAAGATCACCCGCCGTCAGGCGCTTGATGATTTTCTCCGCCTGGTCGTCCGTGCAGCCCTTGGTGAGGTGAATGCTGCCTGCCGCAGCCAGCTCACTTCCTTCAAAGGAAAACACTTTGTCCGTGATCCATTGGCTCACTGCATTGGTTGGAAAGGCCTGGTCGCCTGCCTTGGCAAACGTTGCCCATGAATCGAGCACTTCGTTGGTGAAGCGCATCGATGTTTCATCGAAAGAAGCAGCGATGGCCTCCTCATTCAGCCGATCCTTCATGGCTGACAGGGTTTGTGCATTTGCGATGTTGGCGCTCAGCCGCTCAGGATGTGGCCACAGGGCGGTGGGAAGCAACCACTTGTCCACAGCGAAGCCTTCCCTCTTCATTTCGGTGACTTCGCGTTCTATCCAGTGCAGTCTCTCGGCCACCACTGTTTGGTCGGCACCAGCGGCGATTACCATAATCGAATCGGCTTGGTCGCTCAGGCGCTCAATGACCTCCTGGTAGCCCTTCCAGATCTTACTCGACTTGGGGCGCACAGCTTCCGGCGATTTGCTGATCGCCGGAAGGCCATTGATGGTGAGGACAGTGATGGAGAGCACGATGAAGGTGCCGGTGACAAGAGCAATCCAGCGCCGTCCTGGCCATGGGGCGTCTGTGATTGACTCGGACCCGATCGCTGGTGCATCGGCCGGTGGCCGTCGGCAAAAACGGCAGATAAGCCACGTGAAGAGAAGAAGCATCGTCGTTGCTCCTACTGTTATGCCGATGGCGACCATGGTTCCCAGTTGAGCCGCGCCCGGCAAACAGCTGAGATTGAGGCTCAGAAAAACGACTACGGTCGTCAATGCCGCCCAAACGATGGGGTGGAACATTCTTCGCCTGAGGTCGCGCGAGCACGTGTTTTTGTCTTTCAGGGATTCCTGAAAAATGACGAAACCGTAGTCGACGGCGAGTCCGATGAGAATCGCGGAAAATCCTACGCTCAAAGCGCTCAGTTCTGAAAACAGAAGGCTGCCGATTCCTAACGTTACGACAAAAGTGATGAATAACGCCACCATCAGATACACCAGGGGCAGGATCCGGCGATACATGCCCCAGAAGAGGGCAAGAATAATGCCGGCAGTGACGAATATGGACGAGTTCATTTCGCTGACCATGGCCAGCGAGACCTCGGAAATATATGGAGCCCGACCAGTGACCTCGACCGCGATGCTGTCCTTGTATGGGGACGTTTTGTGCCAGGCATTGACAGCGGTTCGAATGCGTTCCGCCCAGGCGCTGGTCCGCTGGTAGTCGTACATGTTGTTACCAGCGGCTTCGATAAGAACGACGCGGAGCGTGCCATCATCCGTTGCGAATTGGATACGGTTACTGTTGCCCTCTTCGAATCGAACATTGTCCTGTCCAGGCAGGTGCAGCAGGCCCAGCGGATCGTAGCCGAAGCCAGCCTGGGCCAAGTCATCAGCAGTGACAGCATTCTCAAGGGAGCGCAGGTTGTCTTCAAACAGCTGAGACGATGCCCCACTCTCCAGTCGCTCGATGAGCCGCTCCATCTGTTCGTGTTCCTGATTCATCCAGACGAACGCGATCAATTCGCCAGCCTCGGGATTGAGAATTTCCGCAGGCTCATCGATGGATTCCAGTGTCGGATCGAGCGTTGCGTCGTCGGTGCCCGACACCTCGGTTGCATCGGCAGAAAACGGTTGGCGCCAGGAGACTCTGCGGATGTCGGTGGGAACCAGCGGTTCCAATGCCTCAGCGAGAGAACGCGCCGCTGGTTCCCCATCGGCTGGGTCTTCGGGCCTTAGCGCCACGATGATATCATGCTGTGAGGCGAATGAGTCCTGGTAAATCTTCAGGCCAGCGACCTCAGGCAGATTCTTCGGCAGCAGGTCCAGGGGATTTGCATTGAACTTGAGATTGTGTACGACCGCGTAGGTCAAGAGTCCAAGCAATACGCTGACACTTAACAGTATGAGAATTCTGGGAAGTAGAGGTCTGGGCGGCATGGAGAGGCCGGAGCTGACGTAGGAATGGCGGTTCCCAGAGATTTCGCAAGGAATTAGGTTCTCGAATACCGAATTGGCCTTCCGTCAGACGCTCGCTGACCTGGCTAATTGTCCCCAGGAAGCTTGCAGCACATCAAGCTAGACTGGCATAAGTGAAGGGAATGAGCTGGTATGCGGATTCTGTTTGCGCAGGAGGGGGGATCGGAATAGTCTCCGACCATGTCGACATCTGCATCTTCACGTGTTCCGCGCAAACCGAGGGTTATCGGGGCCAGGAGTACGTTCGCCATTGTTGCGAGTATGTACAACCAGAATTTTGTAGGTGGACTGCTTGAGGCCGCGAAGAACGAAATTCTTGGAATCATGCCCAACGCCTCTGTTCCGCTCTACCGCGTTCCAGGCGCGTATGAAATTCCCGTGTGCTGCGAATATATCATTCAGTACACCAAGGCGGATGTCATCATTGCGCTCGGCGTGATCATGAGAGGGGAGACTGCTCACGCGGATCTCGTTGCCCGCACAGTGACCGACTCGCTGCAGGACATTGCGTGTAGACGCCTGGTGCCGATTATCAATGAGGTGCTACTGCTGGATAATGAAGCGCAGGCTTACGAGCGGTGCATGGGGCAGGAAATCAACCGGGGTGCCGAGGCTGCGCGGGCGGCCTTGAACATGGCTGAGCTCTGGCAAAAACTGCATACCGCATACCCGGATAAAGTTGATCGCGAAGCCGAAGCCGCGAAGATCAGGGCAACATGAGCAAACGCCGGGAAGGTAGGGAGGCCGCGGTCCAGTTCCTGTTTAGTAATGATCTGAATCTTGGGGCCGATGAGTCGGACTGGCGAGCCTTCTGGACTTTGCATACGGCGAACGGGTTTGTCCGTAACTTCTGTATGCAGCTGGTGGACGGGGTCGACAGGAATCGCGAAGCAATCGATGACCGCATCCGCACGGCCGCCGAAAATTACGCGCTTGACCGCTTGTCCACCGTCGATCGAAACATTCTCAGAGTTGCCGTCTACGAAATGTTCCATTGCACCGACGTTCCGCCGATCGTTGCAATCAACGAGGCGATTGAGATCGCCAAGCGATTTGGATCTGAGGAGTCGGGGCGCTTCGTCAATGGAATTCTGGACCGTCTCAAGGGCGATTTGGACCGCCCGCTGCGGAACCCAGCGCCGACAACAGTAGCGCACCCCCCGAGTTCGGAAGCTTAGTCCGTCCCACTACAGATTTCCTCATCTCCCACTATGGCAGGCTTCTTCAAATCGCTCATCAGTCGTTTCTCGAGGGACGCCATCGATTGGGACGATCTTGAGCACTCGCTGATTTCCGGCGACATGGGGATTCGCCTCACCACTGAGATTATCGATGAACTCAAAGGGATGGGGCGTGCGCTGGATGCCACGGATGTCGTGGATGTCTGTCGAAAGCGCATTATGGGCATTTTGCCTCAGGAGGTCGTCCCAATGCAGCCCCTTGTAGGGCGCCCTTTAGTCATCCTTGTCGTCGGTGTTAATGGCACCGGAAAGACTACCTCGACGGCAAAGTTGGCGAACTACCTGCGTTTTCAAGGGCACTCCGTGATGCTCGCCGCCGCCGACACCTTCCGCGCCGCAGCTATTGAGCAGCTTGACCTCTGGGCTCAGAGAATTGGGGTTCCGATCGTAAAGGGTGTCTACAAGTCTGACCCGTCATCCGTATGTTTCGATGCCTATGCCCGTGCGGCCAAAGAGAGGAGCAATTTTCTTTTGGTCGACACTGCCGGTCGCTTGCATACGCGGCACAATCTCATGCAGGAGTTGAGCAAGGTGCAACGCACACTCGCGAAGAACGATCCTGAAGCTCCGCACGAGATCTTCCTTGTGGTCGATGCCACCACTGGATCGAACGCAATGGCCCAGGCGAAAGAATTCAATGCAGCTGTCGGCGGACTGACTGGCCTTATCATCACCAAACTGGATGGCAGCGGCAAAGGCGGGGTTGCAGTCAGCATCATGCACGAACTGGGAATTCCTCCGCGATTCATCGGCTACGGTGAAGAGGTCGACCAGTTCTACCACTTCGATCCGGACTGGTTTGCAGAGAACATTCTTTAGCGGATGAAGAGTGCGGATGAAGAGTGCGGATGATGAATGGAAGATCGCGTGAGTGAGTGACAGGCGCGTATTCGTTTTGCCGTCAATGTGGCTGCTCAAAATACAGTTTTTTGTCTCATACGCCGTGATGGGCAGTATGATGCCGCTGCTGACTGTTTACCTCGGGCACGAGAAAGGATTCAGCAAATCGAACATCGGAGTGGTTATGGCGGCGTCAGGATTTTCGATGATCATTTCGCCCGTGCTGATGACACTGCTGGCGGACATGCGCATCGAGTCCCGGAGAATCATCGCCGCAGCACTGGCGATCAGTACCTTTTTTATTCTCGGGATGCACTTTGCCAATGGTGTCTGGCTGGTGGGTGCCTGCTACGTGATCTACCACCTGAGTTACGTATCCATCCCGCCGCTGCAGGATGGAATGTATTTCCGCATGGAGGCCGAGCATGATCCTGGTGCCGGCCCGCTGGTGCCGTATGGTTCTGTGAGAGTCTGGGGGACGGCAGGGTTCATCGTGCCCAGTTTGATGCTGTGGGCAGCAGCTGCGCTCCTTCCCGGCGGGAAGGAGGCGATTACTGGGTCAATGATGTACTGCGCGGCGGCGTTCGCCGTGGTTTCAGCATTTCACAGCCTCAGGCTGCCGCCAAATCCACCCCGAGGGCAAAACGCAAGCCGTCTTCCCTCAGTGGCGGCAGCCCAGGTAATCTTTGGCCCCGAGGGACGCTGGATGTGTCTGCCGCTGATCATTACCTACTTGTGCGCTCCTGCTTATCACGCCTTTTTTCCTCTCTATCTCAAAGAGGTCACTGGCTACTCTGAAAGCGTCATCGGCCTGATCATCTGCATTGGTGTGCTTATCGAGATCTTTGTAATCTTCAATCTGGAGCGCCTCCGCAAGCGATTTGGACTGAAGCGACTGATGGTATTTGGGGTGATTTGCATGGCATTTCGCTTCGCCTGTCTGGCGGCATTTCAGAATGCGTGGACACCCATCCTCGTCCAGCTCTTCCATGGGCCGGAGATCGCTGCTCTTTTTGTCCTGCCGATCATGTACATCAATCGACTGGCGGGCGCTGAGTTTCGCAATTCGATTCAGGGAGTCTATGCCATGCTCGTTCTCGGGAGCCCGCGTATCGTTGGCAGCTACCTGAGTGGCCAAGTTGCTAAAGTCAGCCTGCCACTGTTGTTTACAATCGCAGCCGTCCTGGTGACAATCGCAGCAGCCGTGCTGGCGCTGAAATTCGAGCCCGTCAGGGCCGAGGATCTGGCAGATGAAAAGGAGCGGGAGGATTAATTAAGTGCCAGTTTGTCGCCAGCTCATAGGTGTGGGCGGCGCGTAGAATTTTCGACTCGCCGAGTGACTTGCCGAGCAACTGCAGGCCGACGGGCAGCCTTGATCCGTTGGAATCACTGAACCCGCAGGGCACGCTGATGCCACAGATGCCAGCCAGGTTGGCCGCGATCGTGAAGATGTCTTCAAGGTAGACCTTGAGCGGATCATCGGCATTCTCGCCGATCTTGAATGCCGGGGCAGGAGCCACGGGGGAGGCGATCACGTCAACGTTTTCGAATGCCTTGGTGAAATCTTGTCGGATCAGCGTGCGAACCTTCTGTGCTCGGAGGTAATAGGCGTCGTAGTAGCCCGAGCTGAGCACATAGGTTCCGAGAATGATGCGTCGCTTCACCTCTTCGCCAAAGCCTTCGGCGCGGGAGTTCTTGTAGTGTTCGACGATACTCTCCGGCTGGATCGCCGAGCGGTGTCCGTAGCGGACGCCATCAAATCGAGCGAGGTTGGCCGAGGCCTCCGCCGTTGCGATGATGTAGTAAGTGGCCACCGCATATTCGGTGTGCGGCAGTGATACATCGACAATCTCTGCGCCCTGAGATGCGAGTTCCTGCACCGCGGTTTCGACCGCAGCCTTCACCCCGGGCTCAATTCCATCGATGAAATATTCCCTGGGCAATCCGACGCGGAGCCCTTTCACTCCCTGATTCAGCGCGCCCACGTAGTCCGGCACCGGATCGTTGAGGCAAGTGCTGTCATTGATGTCGCTCCCCGCGATCACCTGCAGCACGCGTGCGGCGTCTTCGACCGTCTTCGTCATCGGGCCAATCTGATCCAGCGAGGACGCGAAAGCGACCAGACCAAAGCGGGACACGCGGCCGTAAGTCGGTTTCAGTCCCACACAGCCACAGTGAGAAGCCGGTTGCCGGATCGAGCCACCAGTATCGGAGCCGAGCGCGGCTATCGCAAGATCCGCAGCCACGGCCGCCGCCGAGCCGCCGCTGGAACCACCCGGGATGCGCGAAGTGTCCCAGGGATTCGTCGTCTTGCCCAATGCCGAATTCTCCGTGGACGATCCCATGGCGAATTCGTCCATGTTAGTCTTGCCGAGGGGAATGGCACCGGCCGCTTTCAGCTTGGCGATGACGGTGGCATCGTAAGGGCTGTTGAAGTTTTCCAGGAACTTCGACGCGCACGTCGTGGTCTGGCCTTCCACATTGATGGCATCTTTGATTGCGATGGGAATGCCGCCCAGTGGCAGTGAAGTGTCCGCGTTATCCGCAGCTGCAAGAGCCGCTTCGGCATCATGAGAGAGGTAAGCGCCAATGGTTCCGTCGCCAGCATTGATTGCGCTCAGGATGCTTTCCACTGCCTCGCGTGGGCTGTTGGTTCCGCTTCGATAGCGCTCCTGAAGCTCGGTGATCGAAAGTTGATGAAGTTCCATGCCCTGATCTATTCGACCACTTTGGTTACGATGAATTGATCTGCGGTCTTGCGGGGAGCATTGCGCAGAGCCTTTTCCAGGCCGAAGCCCGGGCGGCTTTCGTCAGGACGCGTGACGTCATACACGGCATTGGCGTGCGCCGTTGCATCGACATCGCTGACATCCAGCGAGTTCAATTTGTCGATGTATTCCAAAATCTTGCCAAGCTGGCCACCGAAGCGCTTGGCTTCGGCGTCAGTCAGTTCGATACGGGCCAAATCGGCCGCTTTGCGCACGTCCATATCCATATAGTGCTGGAGTGAACTGTGACACCCGCCCGTAGTCAAGGAACAAGCCGTTCTTCTGCCGTCAGTTCCCGGTAGTCCCCGGCGGCAAGATCGCCCAGGTGCAGATGACCGATCGATTCGCGGTGCAGAGCGACCACACGAATGCCAAAACGCAGGAACATCCGCTTTACCTGGTGGTGCTTGCCTTCAAAAATTGTCAGTCGACAGCATCTGTTGCCGAGCAGGTCGAAGATGGCTGGCTCCGTGGTGACTCCTTCCTTGGCGAAAAGCATGCCATTCTTGAAGGCTTCCACGACTTCGGAGGCAATGTCGGAATCGGTGGTGACCAGATACGTCTTGGGCACCTTCTTCTGGGGCAAAGTGAGTGCCGTCGAGAAGCTGCTGTCATTCGTGAGGACGACGAGGCCCGAAGTGAAACGATCGAGTCTACCAGCGAGATGCAGTTCGCTGGCCCACGGCTCGCGGATCAGGTCGATGACCGTTTGGTGCAGAAGATCGGTCGTTGCACTGACGACGCCGACCGGCTTGTGCAGAAGCAGGTAACGAGGAACCCGGGCTTGTAAAACGGTGTTGCGCGCCTCAACTCGGTCGAAATGACCAATCTGCGCGCTGCCATGGACTTCCACATTGCCGTTCACCTGGACATTTCTTCTGGCCAGAAAGATGCGGGCTTCCTTGCTGCCCATGCGAAAGGACAACTGGATCAGTCGATCAAGTCGCATGGTGATTGAGCGGGTTCAGGTGTGACAGTTCGATCCATAGTGGGACATTTTGTCGTGACAATGTGTCCAATCCATTTGTAACCATTCGCGCAACTGCTTCAGTTGCACAAGGACAGCCACTTGGAACGCTTTATGCATAGAAATAGATCATTATGAAAGGAAAATGGAAACTAGGCGAGCCGTTCGGTATCGGTGTTTTTCTACACTGGACGTTCGCCATTACCGTGTTTTTGTTTTTGACTTCGTCGACCGAGTTTGGTGTCGTAGGGGGCTTGCTGTTTATCTCGGCGGTATTCGGCTGCGTCATTCTCCATGAACTCGGCCACAGTCTCGCTGCCCGCCACTATGGCATCGGCACTAGGGATATTACCATTTATGCCATTGGTGGAGTCGCCAGTCTTGATCGGATGCCGAAAGATCCCAAGCAGGAATTGGTGATCGCATTAGCTGGCCCGGCTGTAAATGTGGTTATTGCTGCGATCTTGTTTCCGCTGGTCTACGCAGTGCAGTTTGTCAGCGTCGATCTTGCACAGTTCCTGCTTTATCTCGGAATAACGAACGTCGTGCTCGTCCTTTTCAATATGTTGCCGGCGTTTCCCATGGACGGGGGGCGTGTGTTTCGCGCGCTGGTCAGCATGAAGAAGGGGCGACTTTATGCGACCAATCTTGCGGCCAAGATTGGCAAAGTGATTGCTGTGCTGCTTGCGGTTTATGGTGTCTTTGGGGGCGGTGGGCCGATGTTAGCGTTCATCGGAATGTTCATCTGGTTTGCTGGCGAAGCGGAAAGACGAATGGTGGAGGTCGCCGCCGCTCCTCCTGCGCAACCTGGGTTCCGCTTCGGGCGTTTCGGGCCGATCTTTTATGAGTTCCGGCACACTCCCTCTGCTACGACTGCCGCTCCGAAACCAGCAGCAGCAACCGTGAAGACCGGTGAAATGGAGTGGGAAGTTCTGCCTCCCGAGCCTCGCC
This sequence comes from Verrucomicrobiota bacterium, assembly GCA_027618625.1. Lineage (GTDB taxonomy): Bacteria > Verrucomicrobiota > Verrucomicrobiia > Verrucomicrobiales > DEV007 > JAGROY01. The sequence continues at coordinate 2,908 of JAQCER010000020.1, read as the reverse complement.
CTCGCTATTTCGGTTCCTGATCGGTGTGACTGTAAAGGCTCGGAGGTAACAACGCCGAGTGTTCGGTGAACGAGCGCCCGTTGGGTTCCAGTTGGACATCGTCCTCTGTCCACATCGCACGGTCGGGGCCGGCACTGCGGATGGCAATGCGCTCGCTGGTTTCGGCGTGAAAATACAAAGGCGTCTGCCATCGATCGACGATTTCGCCTGCGGTATTGAATGCCTTATGCTGGTCGGGCAGGAACCGCATCTGGACTTTATTCCGACCTCGAAAGGCATCAGCGATATCTCCATTCGCCCCGAGCGGCAGGGCATCCTCGGCTTTCACCAGCGTGTCAAAGCTGATGAACAAGTGGCTCAAAAGGATGAGGTCGGCTTTCACAGAGCCAGCTGGATCGAGATATCCAGAGAGGATTTCCTCGCCCACCAGAAGGATCGGCTCGGGTGAGGGGGCGATATATTCGACGGGAAGGATCGGCAGTTTTTCGGAAAGAGAACTGACCGATTCTGCCGCTGGTGGCGAGGGCTGCAATAGAACGACAACGATTCCGCAAACCACGAGCATCGCCAGACCGCCAAAACCAAGGACGCATTTCCGTCGATTGCTCATGCGTTCAGGATTCCCAGCGGGTGGGTGATCGTGGTGGGATCGTAGAACGATCGCAGGTTTGGCAGGACGCTGTCCATATGCGTGCCGGACACTCCGAACCAGCTCAGCAGTTCTCCAAAGTATTCATCGACAGCGGTCGTCGGAAGTACCCGGCCGCCGCGCCCGATATCGTTCGGCCCATCGAGAGCCAGCGATGGATAGCCCGACTGACGAAGCGTGGTGCCCATGACCCGACCGCCTGCGACTGGCGTACCGAACACGAACTGATTCCCACCCCAGGCATGATCGGTACCTCTGCCGTTCGAGCGCAGGGTGCGGCCAAAATCCGAGCAGGTGAAACCGATGACGTCGTCTGCGAGATTCAGTTCTTCCAGAGCCAACTGGAACGCCGCCAGCGCCGGGCTGAGTTCCCGCAGCATCGTGGCCTGAGTATTGATCAACTCCGAGTGATGATCCCAGCCGCTGTAATCGACATAGAACGTCTGGCGGCGCAGTCCCAGTTGATCGCGAAGGGCTATCGTCAGCGCCACGGAACGAAGGGTCTCCGCGATCCGTGAGTTTGGGAATGGCGTATGGATCGTGGGTGCGGTGGAGAAAACGCTGGTGAAGAATTCGCTCGCGGCCGCGCTGTCCCGCGTAAGGCCGGCGAAACTTTTGCGGAAAAGATTGTCGTAGTGCGCTTCCATCATGCTTTTCAGTGCCGTATTCTTCACGAACATCGGGCCGTCCTTTGCCGTGGCCCCGGAGAAATAGAGTGCCCCGTCGCTAGTGACGACGAACTGGGTCGTTGCCTTGCCGGACTGCAGCACATTGTTGCCACTGAACGACAGATTCATCGCCGTTTTGCCGCCATTGTGAGTCGAGTGCAAGAGATCTGCTGCTCGGCCTGCCCAGCCAGTGAGTTCGGACAGTCCCTGCGGCACGGATGTTTGCCATTGCTCGGTCTGGTCTTTGTGCGAGAACAGAGCCTTGGGTAGTGACACCGTGCCTCTTTGATATTCATCCATGCTGGTCGGCTGCACCAGCGTGCCGACATTTGCTGCAAATGAAAGCCGCCGCTTCCCGGTGAAGGCCCCGGTGCCATTGAACATGTCGGCCAGTTCGGCAGCTCCATTGTTGATGGAATAGGATTTGCCATCGCCCTGAGCAGCTTGCTCGAGAGCGATCATCTGGTCAGGCCGCAGGGCGAGATTGCCCCGTGCGGCTTGATATTCCGTGTATGGCGCAGCATCCCGAGGAACGAGCAGATTGAACGAATCGATCCCACCGCCGAGATAGATGCACACAAACGATCGGTGGTCGTTGCCAGTTCCCAACTCCTGCGCTGCAGCCTGATTCGCCATGCGGAGATTGAGCAGCGTCGAAAGAACGGGTGCAGTACCGAGTGCTGCACAGCTTGCTTCTCCGAGAAAACGTCGTCTGGTGAATCGGGAATCGTTCATGGTTAGCAGGCAGATCTAGCGAAGAATGGCGCCCTCCGGCGACATGAGGACGAGGTAAGCTGCAAGCATCGCGCGCACTCCGGGTTCAGTGTCAGGAATTTCTTCGATCGCAGCGATAATCGTGCGCCGGGTGGTGAGCGTCATCGATCCACTACAGAACAGAAGGCTTAGCCGATCCACGAGGGCTTGTGGGGTATCGGTCAACGGCAGGATGGATGAGAAATCCAGTGAGAAATGTTCCCGCTCGGATGCCCAGGATTGCGCTTCGAAACCGTTGGTGATCGTTTCCCAGAGGAAGTTGGGAAACGAAATGACTGAGTAGCTGTTGGTGATCTGAAAGACGGGACTGACCAGCGATGCATCGCGGATAGGACCGGGTGCCTGGTAGTCAGGGCGGAAGAAATTGAATACCGACGGTGCCGAAAGTGGCGCCTGGTAACTGGCATCGTAAAAAGTGGCGGTGCGATGCCAGACCAGATCCTGGTGTTTTCCCAACTCAAATGCACGTGCCATCGCCATTGCCCGCAGCAGTGGCTCTTTGAGCTTGCCGAACTCTGGCTTGCTCAGTGGAATTCGCGGATCACGCGCTTCCCTGTCCAGCAGAATGGCACGGGTCACTGCCCCGAGATTTCCCCTTTGCCCCTTGCCATCGTTGATAAACGCGGCCTGAACCCGCTCTACGTAGTCGGCCGATGGATTGGCAGTGACAAGGAACTGGATCAACTGCCGGCAGATGAATGGTGGCGTGTTAGGGTGATTAAAGAGAGCGGTAATGGTGTCGATGATATCCTCAGAACTCACTTTTTGGAGTGTCTACGGGTAGAGTGGGCGCAAGTTCAATTGCTGATTTTGAGCC
>JAQCER010000019.1 GCA_027618625.1 Verrucomicrobiota bacterium | reverse complement strand
TTGCTCCATCTGTAACGAACAGAACCGAAAGTAATTCCCCCGAAGCCTCATGAACATCGATTTTGCCATTTCCATAAAGAGTGAAGATGTCCCTCCAGTCAGGCTTTAGCTGATCAAGGTCTTCCATCCCGGGAACCAGCAGCATTTCTTCAAGCGAATCGAACGGCCGATTCCGGGGAAACTCAGGAAATCCCAGAGCCACGTAGTAGTCGTTCTCCGCACCCTGGATCCGCGTATCGTGGTCTGCATCGATCCAGTCCGCGAGGCAATCAACGAGGGCTGTCGATTTATCCAAGTCAAGTCCCCAGCGCCCGATCAAATCGCGACACACTCTCCGCAGTTCTGGAAGAGCCGGAAGCCGATTCACGGCAAGGCGTGCACCTTCATTGGTGATGGTTACATTGTAGCTCCGGGTCGGGCTCACGCTTTGCGACAACAAGGGATCACCAGCCTGAATCTGTGGATGTAGCGCCAGTGTGATCCCTGACTCCGCCAGCTTGCGCGCATAGAAACCTTTTTCAGCGATGATGTCTTCATCCAGTCCTGAATCCATGTATTCCACAAGTCCAATGACCGCGATCGACATGATCATCATGCTCCAGATCACGATCATGAGGCTCGCCCCCTGATCGCGATCTCTACGAAAATTAGAGACTGGTCTAGAGTAGTTCAAAGATGACGATCTGCGGCGTGATTCGCCCTTTTTGAAAAAGCGACAACTTCAGGCGTATCGGCTTGCCGGCACCTGCATTATCGAGCCATTGCTTCTTGCCAGGATCCCATACATGCCACTGCAAACCGGAAAGCTCCGGCAGCAATCCCAACCAGTAACGTCCTTTCTCATCCTTCACGAGCATGGGATTCTCTTCAGGCAATTGGCTGCCGCCCGTCTTCGAATCCCCCGGCCTGAAGAAGTCAGGGCTGGTCAATCCAAGATAGTATAAAGGTTGCGGCACAGGCTCCGCATTCGGGCCTTTCGAATCAGACTGCTGCACTACGGGCACTGCGGACTGACCTGCCGCAACCAGTGCCGGCGGCAACTCCGGACGTCGCAGACCGAGTGTGATCTCCTTTTGATCACGAACCGGATTTGGGCCGAACAGAAACGCATCGGGAGCATTGCGGATTACCAGTTCCTGCATCAGCGGATCCGGCTCGACCACTCTCAACTCAATCTGACCGTTCACTGGAAAAGTCGCGAAAATCCTTCGCAATTCCTCAATGAACGCCTTGCTCCGCCGGTTCTCCTTTTGAATCGCCTGGACTTCGATCGTCGCCTGCGTCGAACCGCCAACGATTGCGAAGATGGTGCCTGTCAGCAGTGCAAGGATTGCCAGCGCCATGATCACTTCCAGCAGAGTGAAGGCATGGAGTCGCAGTGAGCGACGATTTCGATGTAAACTAGCGTTGCACATACACTTCGACAGTTTCAGTGACAGGCGTGCCATTGTTCTCGAACTCCGCGATCGCACGCAATACATACAGCCCATTGATCGGCTCCTTCTTGCGATTTACCCATTTCAGTTCCTCCAGCTCAGTTCGGTAATGAATACCACTGGCCTGGTCATCGACACTGAATACCATCTCCTCGCGCTTCTCCATCTGCTTCGCTTCAACGATCAACGCCTGCAGGCGATTCCGTATGATCTCCTGCCGGGTGAGAAAATTCATCGCCTCGATTGAGACATTGATCGCTTCAGCCATGCCTACGACCGCGATCGAAAACACCGTCAGCGCAATCAGGACTTCGAGCAGCATGTAGCCGCCGCAGCGTCTCAACGACTCGTGGCGCAGCAGCTTCATTGATCTTTCTCCTCCGGCGGCACGTGGTATTTTTCGTGAAGGACTTCGCCAGTAAGCGGGTCGAACTGGATTTCAAAGAAACCATCGCCCTGCTCAGCGCGAACCTGAAGTGGATTGCAAAGGCCAGTGGGTTGAAAAACCCAACGCCGAAAGTAATCGTTTTCCACTTTGTTCCACTTCGGATCGCCCCAGAAAAGAAGGGTCAACTCGATCTCCACCGGCTTCCTGTAAGTCTTCAGCCAGGTGTCACGACGCATCACCGTCTTTGCCTCTGGTTGTCCCGCTTTGAGTTCAGTAAGTAGATTTTGTACAGCACCCTCACTGGGACTCGTTCCAACTGGCCCACCAGATCGCTCCACGGTATCCTTAGCCACACCTTGAGTATCCTGTGGCTTCTGCATCTCGATCAGCAATTGCTTGAAGTCATCGCGGTTTCGATACGCATTGAAGTAACGCAACGCATAAAAACCATCAGCATCAAATACGATCTGATAAGCCTCCTGCTCGAGCATCGCCCGCCTGCGCACTTCCTGCACCATCTCTGCCAGGGCATCAATTGGCTTACGAGCACTGCGCTCGTCGCTGACACCCTGCATTGCCGGAATCGCGACGCTGACAAGCACGACTATGATCATCAGGGCGATAACCAGCTCAATTAACGTGAAGCCTTCGCGACGGTCAAACACCAGCGATCCAATCCAGCGAACGGTTATTCCTTACTTCCTTCCCCAGCCTTCCTCCAGTTACCCAGGTCGTCATCGCTCTCAACACCATCCGCTCCCAGGGAGAATATGTCGTATTTTTGCCCACTTCGAACGGCTGGATAGAGATATTGATAGGGTTGATTCCAAGAATCCTTTGGCACTTCCTCCAACAACTGCGTCCAGCGTTCAGGAATGGGCTCTTTGTCAGGCCTGGACACCAGCGCCATCAATCCCTGCTCAGTGGTAGGCGGTTGAAAATTGCGCGCTTCATAGAGTTTCAACTGCGTTGTCACCAGCTTGACATCGCTTTCGACCCGCATTTCTCGGGCTACGTCATCGGTGCCGCGCATGTAGTAGATCACCGTACCAACGAGTACGGAAATGATCGTGAGCACAAGCACGATCTCGATAAGTGTGAAACCATCGTGGTGACGATGGTGACGGTGGACGTATGGGTATTTCATTGATTTCATTTGCAATGAGGTTGATCAAAACTCGGCAAGTAAAGCGCTGTTAGAGGCACATGCGACGTTGTTTGCATATTGAGAAGTAGAACGGAAACAATCGCGTTGGATCCCGAATAACTATCGGCCTCCAGGATTGCGAATTCCCTGAATCGACGTAAAAATTCCAGTGACGATAGAATAAGCAACGACCGTAACGATGCCGGCCATGAAGACGATGATAATGGGAGAAATAAGGGACGTCAGGCGACTGATTCGACGATTCAATTCTTTGTCGTAACGGGCTGCCGATTTTTGCAATGAAGTGCCCAGCTTGCCAGTCTGCTCACCTACGGCGATCATATCGGCGAGGAGGGTCGGGAAGTGTTCGGCCTTGCGCAGGGCCGATGAAAACCCCATGCCCCCACTGACGTCGTAGACCACCTGCTCCAGCAGCCCGCGATAGAATCGATTCGATGTCGCCCGCGTCATCAATCGGAGCCCGGACAACAGCGGCACCCCATTTGTAACCAAATTCCCAAGTGCCTGGCAGAAACTGGCAAGGAAACGCGTCAGCATGACAGGCCCGATCAGCGGAATTTTCAGTTTCACCCTGTCCCACCAGACTCTTCCGCCCGGCCTCGCCACGGTGCAGCGAAAAGCGATGAACGCAACGATAGCAGTAACCAGCGCCACCCACCAGTAGGCCGCCATGATGTGGCTGAACTTGACCAGCATTTCCGTGACGAAAGGCAGCTTCTGCCCGGTCTTGGCCAGCATCCCCGTAAGCCGCGGCATGAGAACCAGAGAGAAAACAAACATCAACCCGATACAGGCGCTGATCATGAATGCCGGATAGATCATCGCCTGAATCACTCGCGCCCGCAGCTCATGAAGAATCGTCATATTCTCCGCCAGTCGGCGCAAAATCGATGTCAGAGAGCCACTCTCCTCACCTGCTGCCACGAGGTTGCAATAAAGGTCGTCAAAGCTTGGAGAAACATTCTCCAATGCTACCGAGACCCGGGCACCCTCGCGTAGCTCTTCACGAAGCAGGCGGCTCACTTCCTTCACCTGCTCACTGTCCTGCCGATCCTGCATGATCGCGAGTGCCTGCTGCAGCTGCAGTCCCGCATCGAGTAAGTCCGCCAGTTCCTCCGTAAAGTAGATCAACTGCGTCCGATTGAGCTTTGGCTTCTCTCCGGGGTGCCGTCCCGCAGCCTCACGTCGTTCGTCCCCAGATGTTCCACTGGCGGACTTTAATTCGATCGGATTCAGCTTACCACTCTCGAGATGCTCATAAGCTTCACGTTTTGATGGAACCGTCACCTGCCCGGTAACGGTCTTTCCTTGTGCATCGATCGCTGAGTAACTGAAGATGGGCATAGGCGAGGAGTTCGATCAATTACGGGCTGATAATTTGAGCGCTTCCCTCGATTCAAATGCAGCAGGAGCTCGACTGTCGCGATCCTGATCTGCTGCGGTTACCAAAATGATTTCCTCAATGGTTGTCAATCCATCCATCACCTTCATCCAACCATACTGACGCAGCGGCGTCATGCCATCCTCTAGCGCCTGCGCCCTGAGACTCTGAACGGACGCCCGGGCCGAGATCAACTCGGTCATCTCCGGCGTAATCGTGCAGATTTCCATGATCGCCATGCGTCCTCGATAGCCTGATCCGCGACAATCGCGGCAACCCACCACTCGCATCGCCTGGCTTTTCTGGCTCGACGGAAACCCGATCCGCTCCAGGTAGGCATCGGCATACGCTTCTTTCTCCACCGGCACTTTGCAGTTGGGACACAACGTCCGCACCAGGCGCTGTGCGATGAATGCGCGCACGGAGGTAGCGATCAGAAAGGGCTCGATCCCCATATCGACCAATCGGGTAATCCCGGAGACTGCATCGTTGGTATGCAGTGTGCTGAAAACAAGATGCCCCGTGAGCGCCCCACGAATCGCGATATCCGTGGTTTCAAGATCACGCATCTCACCGACCATGATCACGTTCGGATCACCGCGAAGAATACTGCGAAGACCAGCAGCAAAGGTGAGATTGATCTCCGGCTTCACCGCGATCTGCACCAAGCCGTCGAGCTTGTTTTCCACCGGATCCTCAATGGTAACGATGCGCGTATCCTCGGTGTTCAGATAACCGAGAAACGTATAGAGAGTTGTCGACTTTCCACTACCGGTTGGCCCCGTCACTAGAACAATGCCGTTCGGCATGGCCAGCAGTTCCTTGACCTTCTCCGTGGTATGTTCATCGAGCCCCAGGCTTTCAAAATCGTAACGTTCCCTGCTGAGCAAGCGCAGACTAACACTCTCACCATTCACAGAGGGAATCGTGGCCACGCGGACATCGATGCGTTGCCCCTCCAGTTCCAAATTGATCCGACCATCCTGTGGCAGACGCCTCTCGGCGATGTCGAGATTCGCCATGATCTTCAGGCGAGATATGAGCGATGCCTGAAGCAAGCGCATATTGGGGGGCACGGCAATCTGCTGCAGCGCGCCATCGATGCGGTAGCGGATCCGCAAGTCGTTCTCCAACGGTTCAACATGAATGTCAGTCGCACGTTCATTCAGTGCCTCCCTGAAGACCTGATTGACGAAACTCATCACCGTGGCTTCCTCGTCCTCCTCCAGAACGGTGACCTCCTGCTTCAGGGCATCGTCGCTGGTCTCGATTTGCCGCCCCTCCAGCAGTTCGTCAAAATTCGCAGCCCCCACTCCGTAGCCGATGCGCAATGAATCCATGATCTGTTGTCTGGTGCAGAGTGCCCAGTCGACTTTCTTGGAAACCATCTGCCCGACGGCTTGTTTTGCATCGAGATCAAATGGATCGTAGGTCAGGAGCGTGATCTGGTCTGATGACGTCGCCCCTGGCACGAGTCGGTGGCGCAGTGCCAGCTTCGCAGGAAAAATCGCGTGCAAACGCACCGACAGATCCAGCTCCGAAGTCGCTTGAAAACGCATCCCAAGCTTGTCGGCCAGCTTCGGGAAAAACTCAAACTCGTCGATCAATCCCGAGTCAAGAATCGTAGTGATCGCTGAGCTGGGTTGTTTATCAGCAGCCTGAAGTGCCGATCGAAGAGCATCTGCATCCGCGCATCCGCTTTCGGATGCGACCGAGAGTAGCAATTCTGTGAGTGCCGTTGACATGGCTATCTGCTATAGGCCTTCTGGTATCTGCTGGAAAAGTGTAGGTGCTATCTGGGAATGAGCGCTCCGGATTTTTGATGATTCGGCTCGAAAAGCTTATCCCAGAGCGACCGCTTGCGAACCGGAAAATTGTAACCGTATGGATCCTTCGTGACCTGTTGAGGATCCACATCGGGAAAATTCTTGTTTGCATCGGCACCTACTCCGGTTCGCAAGTCTTCGGCCAGACTGGCGTCCCGCAATTCATCATCGCCCGTCACCACAATCGGCTGAATAAAAATGACCAACTCCTTCCGAGTCTTCTCCGACCGTGTGTGCTTGAATGCACTGCCCACCAGCGGCAGTCGACTCACGATCGGAATCCCGTCGCTGATCAATTGCTCATTCTCCGTAATCAATCCTCCCAACACAATCGTCGTGCGGTTCGGAACAGTGACTGAAGTGGTGATCTGTTCGGTTCCAATGATGGGCACAACATTGTCCGATACTCTCTGTTCGCCGACTACCGTGTCATTTATCTGAGCAATCGTAAGACTCACTTCATTGTCGCTGTTGATCAGCGGAATTACTTCCAGTTTCAGCACGACATCCTGAAAGTCAATGTTGGTCCTGACATTGGTCCCATCCCCTTCGAAATCGGTAACGGTTGAAGTCGGAACAGGGATCCTCCTACCTGAGGTGATCATCGCTTTCTTGTTGTTCTTCACAGAAACAATCGGCCTGTCGAGCACCTCAAACTTGGAAGTCGATTCGAGCGCTCGGACGAACACATCGAGGTCATCACGAATCTGGCCGTAAAGGTTCAGCCCCGATCGAGCACCAGCTGGGCCTGCCAAAGTCCCAGTAGTCATGTCCTTAGCCTGGTTCAGCAACCCTTCGCTGACCACGAAACTTCCGGCCACGCCGCCATCGCGCCCCTCTTGAAACTTTCTGAAATAATCAACTCCAAATTCAATACCATCCGTGAGCGTCAACTGCCCGATCACTGTCGCCAGGTAAGCTTGTGGCGGTTTGAGATCGAGCCGATCGAGCAGGTTTTCGATCTTCTGAAGGCTCTCCTTCGGCCCCATGGCGATGATCTTGTTCGCCATCAGATCTGCAATGATCTGAGTCTTGCCGACCTTGATCGAAACGGGCGCAGTATTCTCCAGCGGGCTGATCAATTGATCCTGCCTGCCGCCTCCCGTCGGATCCACACCAACATTTTCACGCACCTGGGCACCACGTCTCACAGTGCCGGTAAGCGTGCTGGCCGGAGTCGAAGCGCGCGGCTGTTGCCTGACCGTCACAGATCCACCACCGGGCAGCGCTGATGTCCCTACTCCTGAATCCTGGAGGACTTCCGCAATCACTGGGAGCACTTCATCTACGAACACGTACTTCAGCGGTCGCTCAAGCGTGTCGGGCAATTGCGTTGGCTGATCGAACTGCTCCACCATCGCGACGATCTCCAGATAATCTGAATCCGTAGCCACAATCATCAGACGGTTCATGCGATCATCTGCCACGACCTGCGGCGGAGCGTCCGCCTCGAACCGCTCAGCATCGTGATCGCGCCCGTCCATAATCGTTTCTTCCACGACAGCAGCGGTGGACGGACGACTGGCGAAGGTCGCCTGAATGATCTGTGCTACCACAGTCACCTCAGCGTGCTTCAGATCCAGATAATGCGTGCTACGCTGGTCCCTCACCTGTTCGCGATCAATCACACTTTTGAAATTGATGAGCTGCCGAATCGTATCGGCCGACTCCGTGATCATGAGTCCCTTGGGAGTCTGAATAGGAGTAATTCGACCATACGTATTGAGGCCGACGTGGTTCGCCATCGCCGATCCTGCCTCCATCGGATCCAAGTGCTCCAACTCCATAAAATACATAGCCACCATCTTGTTCTTCGGCAGTTCCTCTGGCGAACGGTATACAGGCATGATCTGATTGAGCCGGGCCTGGGGAGTAGTGGGCGGCAAAATGCGAACGCTGTCATTGCTCGGGTCGTCAACCAGGATGTACCCGTTACTTTGCAGCGACGATTCGATCAGACTGATTGCCTTCTCTCGGGACACTGGTCTCGCTGTGATGAGGCTGATCTGATCAAGGTCAAAGATATCGACGTCCTTCACCATCGTCTTCCCAGTCAGCAACTCGTAAATCCCGAGAATATCGGAGACAGGATTGTTTGGAAACTGAAGGGAGACGCCTTCATCAAGCGGAACCTCACTGTTTGCTTCCTGTGAAAGTGCGGTGGGTGCCCAGCAACCGAACCCCACAAAAGCGGCGCAACGGGCAAACCAAACCACGGTTCGGGCCTGGTAAAGACGAACATGTGCAAAAATAATTCGGAACATCAGGATATTAGCCTCGTTAGATATCACACATTACGAAGCATAAAACGTAAAAAAGACCGGCCACTGCCCGATCGAACCAGACACACGGACTTGCCCGATCTCGAGTCTCGACGCAACATTGACTCGTCTTGTCTTGCTTTAATCGTCCGGAATCGTATCCTGCAGCCATGATTGCCGAAGCGAAAGCGGAACTCAAAGTAATGACTATGACTGTTGATAATCAAACAGTTAATTTCACCGAAGGAGAAACGATTTACCAGGTGGCAACGCGCCGGCCGGGAAAGGAAATTCCGACTCTCTGCTACGACGATCGGCTGGAAGCGTTCGGCGCCTGTCGGCTCTGTGTAGTCGAGGTAGAAGGGGTGCGCGCACCCGTGGCATCCTGCACGACGAAGGCGACAGAAGGCATGAAAGTCACCACGCAGTCGGCCAGAATCGAGAAATACCGCAAAACGCTTCTGGAAATGGTGGCCTCGGAGAACCGCTCGATCGATGTCGATCCCCTGAGCGGCTACGCCTCGCAGGAGTTCCGAATGTTGATCGACCATTACGATGCCCGCACCGGACGCTTCGCTGGCAAGAAATCCGGCACCAGCAACACCAGCGACAAGAACCCTTTTATCCTCAGAGACTATGACAACTGCATCTCCTGCTACCGTTGTGTCAGAGTCTGCGCCGAACAGGAGGGCGACCATGCTATCAACGTAATGAATCGCGGGTTCAGCACCCAGATCATCACCGAGTTCAACAGACAACTGCGCGACTCCCAATGCACCTTCTGTGGCCAGTGCGTACAGACCTGCCCGACTGGTGCGCTTGGCGACGCCAAAGCACTGCGAGCTGTGGAAGTCGAGGGCAAAATCGAAAAGACCCGCACCATTTGCCCCTACTGCGGCGTCGGCTGCTCAGTGGACATCATGACTCGCGGTCAGAAAATCGTGGGCGTCCAACCAGCGATGGACGGCCCTGCGAACAAGGGCGCTCTTTGCATCAAGGGCCAGTTCGCATTCGATTTCGTCCAGCACGAAGACAGGCTCACGCAGCCGCTCATCAAGCAGGAGGACGGAACCTTCAAAGAGGTCGACTGGGATACCGCTCTGGATGCTGCAGCCGACGGCTACCGCAAGGTGCTCGAAAAATACGGACGCCATGCCATCTATGGAGTCGCTTCCGGGCGGGCACCTCACGAGGCAGCCTACACGATGCAGAAATTCATCCGCGCGAGCTTCGGGACGAACTACATCGATAACTGTAGTCGAGCCTGACACGCTCCCACCGTCGCCGGTCTGGCGGCAACCATCGGACGCGGTGCCATGTCGAACCCACTGATCGACATGCAGAAGCCTGACGTCATCTTCGCCATCGGCACCAACATGACCGAGTGCCACCCCGTGGCGGCTACTGGCATCAAGAAGGCACTGGCCAAAGGTTCCAAATTGATCGTCGCTGATCCACGCCGCATTCGTCTGGCAGAAATTGCTGACCTCTACCTGCCGATTCGCGTTGGGTCAGATGTCGCACTGGCACTGGCGATGGCCCACGTGATCGTCCGAGAAGGCCTGGTCGATCTCGATTTTGTGGCTGACCGCACCACTGGGGCAGAAGCGTTCTTCGAACACGTCGGGCGATTCACTCCAGAATGGGCGAGCAAGATTTGCGAAGTTCCAGCGGCCGACATTGAGACTGCTGCCCTTTGGTATGGCAAGGCTGACAAGGGTGCCATCTACTACACACTGGGAATTACCGAGCACATCTGCGGCGTCGACAATGTCCAGAGCCTTTGCAATCTGGCGCTGATGACCGGACACATCGGGCGTGAAGGAACCGGCGTGAACCCGATGCGTGGGCAAAACAACATTCAAGGCGCAGGCGATTGCGGAGCTGTCCCCGCCAACTTCCCCGGCTTCCAGCCATGCAACGATCCAGCATCTGTAGAGAAATTCTCGAAAGCCTACGGCCGCCAGATTGATGGCGAGAAGGGCATCACGAAAGTCGCTGCCCTCAACCTATGCGGCAACGGCATCCACGCCATGATCATCAATGGCGAGAACACCGTCGTTTCCGATCCAGATCGCCACCACTGTGAGCACGCGCTGAAGTCACTCGATCACCTGGTCGTCATCGATATTTTCATGACCGACACAGCGGAGCTGGCGGACATCGTCCTTCCCGCAACATCATGGGGCGAAACAGACGGAGTTCAGACCAACACGGAACGTCGCGTCCAGCGCTTGCGTAAGGCCGTCGAACCGCCAGGCGAGGCCAAGCCGGACTGGTGGATCGTAAGTGAAATCGGCAAACGGCTGGGAGCCCACGGCTTTGAATATGAGTCCGCAAAGGACGTGTTCAATGAACTGTGCGAACTCAGCCCGATTTACAATGGACTCGATTGGGACAGGATCGACAAAGGAGAATACCAATGGCCCGTCCCCACCAAAGACCACCCTGGCACTCCCATCTTGCATATAAACGAGTTCAAGAACGGTAGGGGAGTTTTCAAAGTCATCGGCTATCGCGATCCAGCGGAAGTAATCAACGACGAATTCCCAGTGTGGCTCACCACCGGTCGTCGACTGCAGGCTTACCACACCCGCACCCAGACCGGTCGCTCGGCGGGCATCGACTATCTGCTTGCCGAAGAATCGCTTGAGGTAAACCCGGCAGACCTCGAAGCATGGGGCCTCAAAGACGGCCAGACCTGCAAAATCAGCAGCGGCTCCCTGGAAATCAAGATCAAAGCCACAGAAATCAGCCCCCGCGGCACGGTATTCACCAGCTTCAGCTTCGCCGATGTCCCCGTCAATATCCTCACCGGCTCCGGCTACGATCCCATCACGGATACAGCAGAACTCAAAGTTTGTCCGGTCAGGCTGGAAGCAATCCCAGACGTCTGACCGTTTCGTTTGCGCCAATCAATCAGGCACCGGTAACACCCGTTCAGATGAGAGCTTCGAAAGCGCGAGCTTGGTGGAAGTTTTTGACTAATTGCGGAACCGAGAGCAAACAGTCCACATGCAAAATGCTAGCCTGGCACCCCGCGTGATGACCGCCGAAGCCGCAGCTGCCTGGCGTGATGCGCTGGACACAGAGGGTAAACGTGTCGTTTTCACGAATGGCTGCTTTGATTTACTGCATACCGGGCACGTCCGCTACCTGGAACAGGCCCGGGCGCTCGGCGATGCGCTGATCGTTGCCCTGAATTCCGACAGCTCAGTCTCCGCGTTGAAAGGGCCCGGTCGGCCAATCAATAACGAGGCTGATCGCGCCGAAGTGCTGGCAGGTCTGCGATCGGTGGATGCCGTCGTCGTCTTCGCTGATTCCCGGGCAACACAGTTGATCCGAACGATTCGCCCGCATGTGTACGCGAAGGGTGGCGACTATACCGTCGAATCGCTCAATCTGGAAGAACGTCAGGCTCTGGAGGCCTGTGGGGCGAAAGTGCAGATTCTTCCGCTGGTTGCCGGTCGCTCGACCACCGATACCCTTGCTGTGATGAAAAGCACCACGCCAGAAGCGATCAATCGCGCACCGCGCCTGGGAATTCTTGGATCTGGAAAAGGGACGAACCTGCTCGGAATCCTTGCCGCCATGGGTGCCGGAACTTTCGATGCAGAGATCGCGGTGATCTTGTCTGACGTTGCCGATGCTGGAATCTTAACATTGGCAAAAACTTATGCGCTGCCGCACGCATGGGTCGATCCCGGCACACGACCGAACAGGCTGGGGGACGCTGCGCAGAAAGAGATTTGCGATCGCCTGCGATCTGCCGATGTTGACATCGTCGTGCTCTGCGGATTCATGCGCATATTGAAAGAACCGGTCATCGGGGCATTCGAAGGGCGCATCATCAACACTCACCCGTCCCTGCTGCCCAAATATCCTGGCCGCGAAGCGTGGAAACTGGCACTGGATGCGGGTGAAACGGAGGCTGGATGCTCGATTCATCTGGTCGATTCCGGAATCGACTCCGGCGAAATCCTGACACAACACCGCGTCGCCATCTTTCCAAATGACACGCCGGAACTGTTGCATCAGCGCATTCAGCAACAGGAGAACGTGCACTACCCGGCGGCCATATCCGTGTTGTGGCAGCGCTGCCGCTAGCGAAGGCCATCGGCAGATGATGGGGGCAGCCTCCAGCCCACCCTGCCGGACGACTGGACGTTTGGGACAAACGTCAATCGTCCCTGCCCCGCATCAGGCATCATCTGCGCCGCCGATGCCAAGCGCCTTGATGCGTTGCCGCAAGGTAACGCGCGAGATGCCCAGCAACTCCGCGACATTGCCCTGATGGCCATTCTTCAGCTTCAAGGCCTCGCTAATCATCGTTGTCTCCAGGACAGAAATCAGTCGCGCATGGCCATCGTTCTCGCCCGATTTCTGCACCTTCTTGAGGACTCCCCTCACCCAGCTGCGCAACGCCGCTTCGATGTCATCGCTGTCCTGCAAGATTCGCGAGGAGCCACTTTCTTCAAGAATTCCGTCTATATCTTCCACTGTCACCACGCGGCCTTTCGCCTGCAGCACTGCACGGGCGACGACGTTTTCCAGCTGGCGCACATTGCCGGGCCATTCTACCGCTGCCAGTCGCTTGAGCACTGGGTTATCGAACGGAGCAGCTTCGACTTTGAAATCTGCACTCGCCTTGCTCAGGAAGAAGGACGCGAGCTCCGCCAGGTCACGTTGCCGTTCCCGCAGTGGAGGAACGTGAATGACGACGGAATTCAATCGGTAGAACAAGTCTTCGCGGAATTTTCCAGCTGCGATGTATTGCTCAAGATTCTGGTGCGTAGCCGCCAGGATGCGGACGTCCACTTTGACATCTTCGGAGGCTCCCAGCGGCTGAATCGTTCGCTCCTGCAGCGCCCGCAACAGTTTCACCTGAGTGGAAAGCGGCATGTCCCCGATCTCATCGAGAAACAGCGTGCCACCGTCGGCCTGTTGCAATCGTCCGATGCGATTCATGTCGGCCCCTGTAAAGGCACCCTTACGATGTCCAAAAAGTTCACTCTCGAGCAACGTCTCTGGAATGGCACCGCAGTTCACTGCGACAAAGGCTTCGTTCGACCGCTCACTGTGCTGGTAAATCGCACGAGCAATCAGCTCTTTGCCAGTTCCAGTTTCCCCGCGAATGAGCACGGAAGCGTCCGTGGGTGCGACGCGGCCGATCTCCTTGAAGACATTGCGCATGCCCTGACTCGTGCCAATGATCGCAGTCGTCCCTGCCTTGGCAGTGCCCATGGCCACGGGTTTGAACATCAGCCGACTGCTGGTCACCGCCTTCGCTACCACGTCGATCAATTCCTTCATGTCGAAAGGCTTCATCAGGTATTCAAAAGCTCCGCGCTTGGTGGCGCCGATGACGGTATCGGAATTGCCGTAGCTGGTCATCATCACCACTGGCATCCTCGGTTTTGCATTTTGCAGATTCTCCAGCAGCTCCATCCCGCCCATTCCGGGCAATCGGAAATCGGTGATGACCACATCGAATTCCCGTTTTTTAGGGCTATATCCGGGATTCGCAACGTGCGAATCAGCTATAGGCACAGTGCTTTGTGGGATGTGGGCTTGATTTTGCGTGGACGATTAGCGGGCGCGA
>JAQCER010000018.1 GCA_027618625.1 Verrucomicrobiota bacterium | reverse complement strand
GGCAATGATTTTCGCGATGCAGACCAGCTCTATCAAAACAATGGCGACGGCACATTCACCGATGTGATCGCAAATACGTTGTCGCATACGTCCTGGTTCTCGATGGGGGCAGATGCTGCGGACATTAATAATGACGGATTGATCGATTTCCTGATCGCCGACATGGCAGGGACGACGCACTACATTTCGAAAGCGACGATGGGAGAGATGGACAAGTTCAAGGACTTCATGATGACTGTGGTGCCCCGGCAGTTCATGCGGAATGCACTTTACGTAAACACGGCCACACCGCGCTTTCTTGAGGCGTCGTTTATGGCTGGGCTGGCGTCGACCGATTGGACCTGGGCGGTGAAATTTGGAGACTTCGACAATGACTTGCTCACCGATGTCTTTTTTTCGAATGGTGTGGCGCGTAGTTTCAATGATTCCGACAATGCCCGATCGGTCGAAGACTTTGTCGGGCAAACGGCTTGGGATTATTGGGAGAAATTTCCACCACGCAAAGAGACGAACCTTGCCTTCCGCAACAGGGGCGATCTGAAATTTGAGCCCAGCGGGAAAGAATGGGGACTGGACCATAACGGGATGAGTTACTCCAGTGCCACCGGTGATCTCGATGGTGATGGTGACCTGGACCTGGTGGTGGCGAACTTAGACGAGGAAGTATTCCTTTACCGCAACGATGGGACGGAGGGAAATGGCATTACTGTTAGTCTGAAGGGAGCGGGTGGGAACACGAACGGAATCGGGGCCAAGGTTGTCATCAGCGCTGGCGGCAACCGTCTGGTGCGGCAATTGATTCCTGCGACGGGGTTTCTATCGAGCAATGAGCCGAAGTTGCACTTTGGTCTTGGCAAGGAATCGGTCATCGAGGCCCTGCAGGTAGAGTGGCCCAGCGGTCACATTCAGGGATTCCAGAATCTCAAGGCGGGATCCCATTATGTGATCACAGAACCTGTTGCCGCCGCGAAAAAGCTGCAACGGAAACAGCCGGACTGGGCATTCGTGCGCACCAAGGGACTGGAGTCCACCCGGCACAAGGATACTTTTCACGACGACTATGGGAAGCAACCCTTGCTGCCCTGGCGCCACTCCAGTCTGGGGCCCGGAATGGCATGGGGCGACGTGGATGGTGATGGTGATCAAGATTGTTACCTGAGCGCGCCAAAGGGGCAGGCCGGTGAGATTCACCTGAACGATGGAAAGGGGAATTTTTCCGCGAAGCAGGTTCCCGCGATCGCTGCCCATGCGGATCGTGAGGATCTCGCGCCGCTGTTCTTTGACGCGGATGGCGATGGTGACCTCGATCTCTTTGTGGTGAGTGGCAGTGTCGAATGTGAACCGGGCGATGCGTCGCTGGCGGATCGGCTGTATGCCAATGACGGGAAAGGAAACTTTGTCGATGGCTCCGCCGCCCTGCCGGATCTGCGTTCCAGCGGCAGTTGTGCAGTAGCAGCCGACTACGACAGGGACGGTGATCTCGATGTTTTTGTCGGAGGAAGGGTAATTCCTGGAGCGTGGCCTGAGACGCCAGCGAGCGCCCTGCTGAGAAATGACGCAGACAAGGGTGGGTTGAAGTTCACCGATGCCGCGGATGCAGCGCTCTCTGGCGTTGGTCTGGTTACTGGCGCGATCTGGTCGGATGCGGACGGGGATGGCTGGGTAGACTTGTTAGTGACGTGCGAATGGGGATCCGTGAAGTTTTTCCAGAACGAAGCGGGGCGGCTCGTTGACCAGACGACCGCGTCTGGACTGGATCGTTACCGGGGCTGGTGGAATGGCATTGCCGGTGGCGACATCGACCACGATGGTGACATCGACTACGTGGCTACCAACTGGGGCGTCAATACGCAGTACAAGGCATCCGACGAAAAACCCGAGCTATTGTATTACGGCGATCTCGACGGCACGGGCAACAAGCACATCGTCGAAGCAAAGTTTGAGGGCAGTGTGTGTTATCCCCGGCGTGGACTCAGTTGCTCAAGTCACGCGATGCCGGCGATCCGGCAGAAGTTGCCGACGTTCAACCAATTCGCCCTCGCCGACTTGCGCAGCATCTACACGGAAGATCGACTGGAGAAGGCAACCCGGTTTGAGGCCAACTACCTGCAGACTTCGGTGCTGTTGAACGATGGCAAGGGCAAGTTCACCGTGCAACCGTTGCCTCGCTTTGCTCAGACATCGCCTGGCTTCGGAGTCGTTCTTACGGACTTCGATTCCGACGGGAATCTCGATTGCCTGATCGCCCAGAATTTTTTCTCGCCGCAGCATGAGACGGGCAATATGGACGGCGGCCTGAGTGCTTTGCTGCATGGCAATGGCGACGGCACCTTCACTCCCGTCTGGCCAGCAATCAGCGGGTTGGTCGTTCCGGCAGACGCGAAGTCACTGGCCGCCGTCGATTTCGACAACAATCAGGTCATCGATTTCGTCTTCGGTCTCAATGCGAATCCAGCTTGGTCATTCGTCAACCGGATCCAGTCAAAGCATCTGGCGGTGACGCTCAAGGGCAAGCGCGGGAACAGTTCAGGCATCGGTGCCCGTGCCACTTTTGCTGCGCAGGGTCTTCCAGCCCAAACAGCAGAACTCCACGCTGGCTCTGGATACCTCAGCCAGTCGCCGGCCTCACTCCTCTTTGGGCTTGGAGCATCCGGCGGCAAAGGTGGAACACTTACCGTCCGCTGGCCGGATGGCACGACGTCAACGCATGAAGTGCCCGCGGGGAAAACGGCCGTTACCATCAGCCAATAACCTGCTCCAATCCAACACAAATAGCTCGATCGTGATCCACTCAGTCCTTGTTATGAAGCTCCTCAGATTGATCGCGCTCGCCTTCCCTTTTACACTCGTCCTGAGCCCTTTTTCCGGGTTGAAAGCTGATGACGCTGTGCCTATACCATCGCTCCGCGTCGGCCACGCCCACACCCCGGAAGCTGCGAAGCAGGAACTTGCGGGTCTTCAGCAAGCTATTCCTGATCTGGCGAGCTGGGAGAAGCGTCGAGCGATCGTGCGAGAGGGGATTCTCGAGGGCGTTGGCCTGACAGTCCTGCCCGAGCACACGCCGCTGAATACCCGGTTCGTAAAAGCGCGCACATATCCGGGGTATCGGGCGGAGAATGTGGCGATCGAGAGTTCTCCGGGCTATTACGTTACGGGAACATTGTATCGGCCGGCCGATTTCGATGGGTCGCTCGCTGGGATCCTCTGTCCTCACGGGCACGGTGGGAGATTCAGCGAGGAGCGTCAGGCCCGCTGCGCCGTGCTTGCGAAAATGGGCGCGGCTGTCTTTCAATACGATATGATGGGCTACGGCGATTCCGAGGCTGCCGGTTGGGGGCACAAGGATACGCCCGAGTTGCTTCGCTTGCAGACGTGGAATAGCATGCGTGCGCTCGATTTTTTGCTCACTGTGCCGGGCGTCGATGCGAAGCGCATTGGCATGACCGGATGCTCGGGCGGCGGTACTCAGACCTTCGTGCTGTCGGCGATCGACGACCGCGTTGCGGTTTCGGTGCCTGTCTGCCAGGTGTCGGCGCACTTCTTTGGCGGCTGCGTCTGTGAGAGTGGCATGCCCATTCACTGGAGTGCCAATCACAAGACGAATAATGTGGAAATCGCTGCCCTTGCCGCGCCGCGGCCACAGCTGCTGATGTCGAATGGCAGTGACTGGACGGTGAACACGCCAGAAGTGGAGTTTCCATTCCTCCGACATGTTTACGGTTTGTACGGAGATGGTGCGGTAGTGGAGAATGCGCATTTTCCGTCGGAGCAACACGACTATGGTGTTTCCAAACGAATGGCGGCTTATCCGTTTCTTGCCAAGCACCTTGGGCTCGATCTCTCGCGGGTTCTCGGAGCGGATGGCAAAGTCGACGAGTCGTTCATCGTCTTCGAAAGCAAAGAAGCGATGATGGTTTTCAATGGCACGTATCCTGACAATGCGGTCAAACCAAACACTCCGCTGCCAAAGTTGAAAATGACAACGCTTTTCGATGGCACATCTCTGGATCGATGGACAACGTCCGGTTCCGCACAATGGGCCATTGAGAATGGTGAGATCGCTGGCGGTCAGCACGGCGATCCCATGCGCAGCGGGCTACTGATGACGCGGGAGAAGTTCAAGGACTTCGAGATCGCACTCGATTTCAAGATCGATGAACACGGCAAATACAATAGTGGCGTTTACCTTCGATACGATCCTGAGAATCGCAGCCGCGGCAGGTATCAGATGAATATCGGCCGGGCGGCAGCGGAAGAATACACTGGCCTCTATCTTGATCGATGGCTCGACAAAGGTGACGAACACGACCAGATCCGCAAACCGCTGGAATGGAACCGTCTTCGCATCCGAGCTGTGGGTGCGCACACCGAAGCGTGGTTGAATGGCCAGAAGATTGTTGACTACACCGATCCAGATCCCGCGCCAGAATGGGTGTCCTCCGGAACAATCGCCTTGCAAACCTATGGCGCGGAAGGGCACGCCGGATGGGTGAGGTTCCGTAACATTCGCGTTACCAGACTGGACCAGATTGAAGGACGCGGTGGCGGCTGAAAGCCACCACTACCACAGCTGGGCTGCGATGATTTCCCGATCGCTGCGGGCGTAGATGCGGTTTCCTGAAAATGCGGGATGCGCCCAGGTCTTTCCGATCAGTTGCATGCGTGACCGTTCAGTGAAGGCCTGTGGAGTGCAGGTCGCGACGACCAGTTCACCATCGGCATTGAGAGCGCAGACGAGATCTTTCGCTTTGTCAGCCCAGACCAGTGATGCCTGTGGATTGCGGTCTGCGGGTGTGGTCTGGTGAGTGTCGTTCCATAGGACTTTGCCCGTGGCAAGTTCGAAGCAAACGAGGCCATTTGCCTTGTCTAAAAGAAAGACGTGCCCATCCTTGTAGAGAGGTTGCGACATGAGACCGCAGATGTTCTCTTCATCCGACCAGAGCAGTTTTGCGTCGCTGAGTTTCTGATCGAGCTGGATTGCACGCGTTCCGTGCCAGTATCCGCTGACCAGTGCCACACCTTCGGCAAAAATCGGACTGGCGATACTGACCCCGTATTTCACTTTGTAAGGAATTGACCACCGAACCGCGCCGTCTTCAGGAGCGATCCCGTGAATGTGCTCGGGAGTCCAGCAGATGAATTGCTCTACGCCCTCGCGCTCGACAAGCAGCGGCGTGCAGTAGCCGGCGGGATCATCATTGCTACGCCAGATTTCTTTTCCGGTCGACTTGTCGAAAGCGATGTAGCAGCCGCCAGGTTGCGCGCCGACGTGAAGAATGACACGGTCTTTCCAAACGACAGGCGAGGCCGCAAATCCCCAGGAGGGAATCTGTGCGCGGAGTGTTGCTACTGTATCGATGCTCCACACGACCCGTCCAGTCGAAACCTCCAGGCAGAACGCGTGGCCGACCGCTCCAAGAGTATAGGCATGGTCGCCATCGATGGTCACGGACGCGCGCGGGCCGCTGCCATAGTCGAGGCTTTCGTAGCGAACTTCATACGAGTGTTCCCAAAGCAGGTCACCCGTATCGGCGTTCAGGCAGAAGATGCGCTCTTTTTCCTCCGGCTGTTTCGAGTAATCCATCGTGAATACCCGCCCCTTCGCCGCGGTCACACCTGCGTAGCCACCGTTGATGCGCTGCTTCCAAAGAATTTTTGTAGTGTCTTCGTCGAGCTTGCCAGGAAAAGACGCTGGATTCCATTCGCCTGTCGTCGACGGGCCACGCCAGTGGGGCCATTCTGCAAAGCTGATTCCTGTGAGGGAAGCTTTGGCGATGCACAGGAATACTAACCAACTGAGTCGAGTTACGGTCGGGTGCTTCATTGGATGAAAAGTTCAGTGTGGGTTTCGATTTCGCCCGGCGATGCGCACCCCTTCCAGAGTAATGTTAGGGTTCACTTCGTCAATCTCGGGAATGCCTGGCAGTAACAGTTCGGCGTAACCTCCGGTGGCAACCACCCGCAGGCGATTCTCATCAGTTTCGCCGACGGAAACCGTTGCTCGGATTTCTGCAAGGATACTGCGCACCAGTCCCTGATAGCCGTAATAGGCGCCAGCCAGCATCGCTCCCTCTGACGCGTAGCAGATCACGGTTTCCGGCGTGCGCAACTCGATGCGCGGCAACAGCGCCGTTTTTTCGTGCAGATAGTCGGTCATTGCCGCGAGTCCTGGAGCGATGACCCCGCCGATATAGCTGCTACGGGCATCGATGATGTCAAAAGTGACGGCGGTGCCAAAATCGATCACCACTCCAGGGTAACCGTAGAGTTCTGCGAGCGCTGTGGAGTTTGCCAGGCGATCACCACCGATGCGCGAGGGATCGGTAAATTCGATGCCGATTCCAAGATCCCACGTGTGGTCGATCACTTGCAGTCGCTGGCCAAAGTAGTCGGCAAAAACGCGTGCCTTTTCCGGGACTACCGATGCCAGCACCGCTCGCCCGACTTTCCAGTCGCCCACCACTTGTTCAAGCGTTTCCAGAGTAAGCCCGGCAGTGATCACTTTGCGTTTTTCACTGATGATGCTCGCTCCATCTGTCAGCGCGAGTTTGACAAAGGAATTCGAAAGATCGGCTACGAGAAAGGGTGTGCCGGTGCTCATGGCAGTTTCCAGTTGGGATCTGTGAAAGTGACACTGGTCTGATTCTCGATGGCATTGAGGTCGAACGGCGACGCATTCTTGACTGCGACGCTTTGGCCCTTGCTTTCAAACTTCAACGCATCGCGCAAGTGATCGCGGTCCAGCCAGTAGATGACGGTGACTTCGGCCTGTTCGCCCGCTTTGATGACCGGAGGGATGACGCCCGGGAGGAAGAACAACGGTGGCGCTTTTCCCGATGCTGTTACCAGTCGGGCACCGTTCGGGTCATCGGTTGTTGCGGCTGTCGTGACCTCAGCGTCGCCCGCGCGGTTGTCGTAGTCGACCGTGAGCGTCAGCACGGCATTGGCGAAGTCTCGTTTCACTTCGACCTTCGTGATCTTAAACGGGGCGGTGCCCTCCTCACTGTGGAAGCGCTTGCGCCAGTGAGAGAAGAGAGCGACCCCACCGCCAGCGAGAGCAAGCAGGATGAGCAGGGAAACAAGGATGCGACGGAGGGCCATTTCTGGCAAGCCTACGGATTCCGGAGGCGGTGACAAATACTTTGCATCGCTGCCAGTTAGGCGGTTTGATACCGGATGACGACAGAGGGATCTGATTCAGGGAAAATCGTTCTCATCACGGGTGCCTCTCGCGGCATCGGGTTTGAGGCTGCTCGCGCGCTGGCTGCGGAGGGACACACCGTCGTCCTCTCCGCCAGGGATCGCGTCCGCGGTGAGTCGGCGGTCGATGCCATAAAGGCGGAGCACCTGCCCGGCGGCGTCCATTTCCTGCATCTGGACGTGACCGATGCGGCATCGATTGACTCCGCTGTGGCCGAAGTGACCGAGAAATTCAGCAAGGTGGATGTGCTGATCAACAATGCGGCGATCCTGCGCGATCACTACGTCAAGGCTTCGGACGTCGCGCCGGATACGCTGGATCAAACGCTCGCCACAAATGTAACTGCAGTCCACGCCATGATCGGTGCCTTCCTTCCGCTGCTGAGGGCATCAGGGCAGGCGCGCGTGATCAATCTCGCCAGTGGTGCAGGGCAGTTGACGGGGATGTTCGACAAAGTGTGGGCACCGGCCTATCAGATTTCCAAGGCAGGTGTGAATGCTGTTACTCGCATCTGGGCTACCGAACTTCAATCCGACGGAATTCCGGTCAACAGTGTCTGCCCCGGATGGTGCCGCACCGAAATGGGTGGTGCCGAAGCGGATCGCAGTGCGGAAGAGGGCACCTCTGGTATCCTCTGGCTCGCCAGTGAAGCGCCCGCAGACATCACAGGGAAATTCTTCCGGGATCAGAAGGAATTGGACTGGTAAGAATGACGCCGTCTGAGTTTCGTTCGGCGCACCCGGACTCGTTCTATCTTGATGGGGAGGCCACTGGCGAGCTCCAGGCATACCTGCACGCTGCCCAGGCTCTGCCGCTGGACGATTCGATCGCTACTGTCGGCAAAGCTGGTGACGGCAACATGAATTGCACGCTGCGGGTGACGAGCAGTGCCGGCCGCCACTTGATCGTCAAACAAGCGCGTCCTTGGGTGGAGAAGTATCCGCAGTTCGCAGCGCCGTGGGATCGCGCTCTACGTGAGATGGAGTTTTATCAACTGGCGGGCAGCGATGCCACGATTAAGGCAGCCTTGCCTGATGTGTTGCATGCCGATGCGGCCAGTCGGCTGCTCATTCTCGAGGATCTTGGGACCCTGGGAGATTGCTCTGATATCTATGCTGGCGGACAGCTCAGTGAAGGTGAGGTGGGTGAACTCGCCCGCTTGCTGGCCCGGCTGCATTGTCAGTTCCAGGGCAACCCCGCAGCCGTGGCATTGCACAATCGAGAGATGCGTGACTTGAACCATGCGCATATATTCGATATCCCATTTCTAGCAGACAACGGGCTCGACCTTGATGCGATCGTTCCAGGCCTCGCGCAAGTGGCGGCGCAAGTGCGAGAGGATCAGGTGCTGGTGGAGCGGATTCACGCGCTGGGTGAAGCCGCGTATCTCGTGGATTCAGGTCAATTTCCTGATACCGCATGTCTGGTGCATGGAGATTTCTTTCCAGGGAGTTTCCTCAGAACCCGTGACGGCGGCTTGCGAGTGATCGATCCCGAATTCTGCTATGGTGGCCGTCCCGAATTTGATTCTGGTGTGTTTCTTGCCCATCTGGTGCTCGGGCAACAATCGGCGTCGCTGGCACAGCGGTTTATGGATTCCTACGCGCCGCCACAGGGGCACTGCGAGGTTACCATGTTGCAGCTGGCAGGCGTCGAGATCATTCGCAGGTTGCTCGGCTACGCGCAGCTTCCGCTCGCTGCGGATTTGCAGCAGCGCAAGGAGATGCTCGACCGGGCCCGCAATCTTGTGCTGGATTCGGACCGCAGGATCCTGGTAGGATAACGAAATGCCCCCCCATTACAGCCTTGCTGCCAATATTCTTTCTCGCCGTGGATTTCTGCGTTCCCTCGGTGGCGGATCCCTCGGTCTGCTGCTGACGAACAAGGTTGCCGCAGAAGGTAATCATCAGGCATCACGAGTACGTGGGATGTTGTTAGGGACGCTGATCGGTGATGCGCTGGGTGGGCCGGTGGAGTTTCAGGCCCTGGAGGATGTCGGCAAACTGCCCAATCCTCCGAAGCAATGGCAGTCTGGTGAGTCGTTGACGCGGCAGGCACTCGCTGACACAGAGGCTCGGCTCCTGTTGAGGCCCTATGCCCCGCTGCGTCCGATTCCTGAATCGTATGCGCACTGGTTGCCGGACGCTGTCGCAGGAACGGTGACCGATGACAGTCGGCACAAGTTCGTCTTGATGCAGGCCCTGCGCCAGGATGGCGAGCGTGACAAATGGCCACTGACTGGTCGCTCGCTGGCCCAGGCATACCTTGACTGGCCGACGTCGTCGATCGTGCCCAAACGTCCCGAGTACCACCAGCTTAGCAGCGACTGGCTGGACGAATTCAACAATTCTGCGCACTGGGTGCTGGGTCAGCGTGATCCCGCTGTCGCGTTGCCGCCCGAACGCATGTGGACCGGGCTGCCGACATGCTGTGGGCAAATGACTCTGCCACCGCTCGCCGCGGTCTATTCCGGACAACCCGATGCAGCATACCGTGCGGCCTACGCGCTGGCATTTTTCGACAACGGATTCGGCAAAGACCTCAATGCGGCCTTGATCGCAGGTCTGGCTGCAGCCCTGGCAACGCAACCGCCACTGCGTAAGGGGAACGATTGGGAGTCCGTAATGGCAGCAATGCGCGAGACTGATCCATTCGCCTACGGCAAAGTGCCTTGGACTCCGCGCCCGCTCGATCTCTGGCTCGATCGCGCTATCGCAGCAGCGAAAAAATGCGATGGCCAGCCAGCGAAGCTCTTCGCCGAGTTGAATGCCACCTTTGCCGAAACGATCAAGTGGCAGGCCGAAGTGCCATTCGTTGTTTCCATCGCGCTCCTGACATTGTGCCCAGACAACCCGCTCGCAGCTCTACAGCTCAGCATCGAATGGGGCCACGACACCGATTCCTACGCCGCCCTCACCGGTGCTCTCATCGGTGCTCGATATGGCGAAGAGATTTTCCCCGTGGCATTACGCACACCGGTAGTCGAACGATTGACCGCCGACTATGGCGAGTCCGTAGACGAATGGGCGAAAGTGCTGGCCAACGCCGCCGAACGGCAGAAAGCCGGAAAGCCAGTCTGTGCTTTTGATTAACGCAAATTCGCCGATCCGCCGATCCGCCGATGTGAGACTGTGAGACGTGAGACGTGAGACGTGAGACGTGAGACGTGAGCGGAGGAGAAGAGAATGCCTTGACCGGCGCTGTCGATCCGAGCCATAACATGGACATGAGCAATGTTGTAAGCATCCATCCCTATTTCAAAACGCACGAAGGCAAGCTTGATGCGTTCCTTGAGCTGATACCCAGATTCGTGAAAATTACACAGACTGAGGCAGCATGCCATTGGTATGATTTTTCCGTCTGCGGTGACACGGTGCATTGCAGGGAGGCTTATGAAGGTGCCGATGGCTTGCTCACGCATCTGGCGAATGTCGATGCCCTGGTCGCTGAAGCCCTGACCCTTGCTGATCTGGTGCGGGTCGAAGTTCACGGGCCAGCTGAAGAATTGGAAAGGCTCAAGGAGCCGCTTGCAGCACTCAATGCCGACTTTTACGTGTTCCAGGCAGGAATCGGAAAGCCGTAGAGTTCGAATGTGGTATCGACATTCTTGTGGATACCAGCGAAGCCCGAAAAATCGTCAGCAGGAATGTTGACGCTACCGATTGGTTGGGCTGAAGCCCAAGCTACTTTGCTGGCAATTCACAATTCATCAATCCAGAAAGATGAACTCCTTGGTGTTAAAGAGCACGTGGGCAAAATCGGCCCAGACTTCGGGAGAAGTGACGGCGAGATTCATCTCATCGGCGTGCTGGGTGATGAAGGTCTGGGCGTCGGCGATTTCTTCGACGGAGGCAGGGCGGGCGAATGCTTCCTGATACATGCGGTTGATGCGATCCGTCAGGGTGAGTTCTGGAAGGCCAAGGATGCGACTGGCCCAGACGTCTGCCTGTTGCACGACGAATGGATCATTCATGAGGATGAGCGCCTGCGATGGAACGTTGGAGACGGAGCGGCGGCCCATTGCATTGAAGGGGATCGGGGTGTCGAAGGTCAGCATCATCGGGTTGAGAAAATTGCGCCGCACTTCGAGGTAGACACTTCGCCTGCCGTTGCCATCGAGTGGGCCGCTGTTTCCCGGGCGGCCTCTTCCAGTCATGAAGTCGGTGAGGTGCACGGGAACAGAGCGGCCAAAGGATGTGGTATCGAGCCGACCGGACACCGCCAGCAGGGCGTCGCGTATGGCCTCGGATTGAAGCCGACGCACGTTGGCCCGGTGCAGCCACTTGTTCTCCGGATCGGCGGTCTCCGCGGCAGGATGCGTGGCTGTGCTGGCAAGCTGGTAGGTTTTGCTCATCACGATGCGCTTGATCTGGCGTTTGATCGACCACCCATCGGCAACGAATGCGTGGGCAAGATGATCCAGTAACTCAGGGTGCGACGGACGCTGGCCGAGGACACCGAAATCGTCCGTGGTAGGGACGATTCCCTGGCCAAACAAATGGTGCCACAACCGATTGACGATCGAGCGTGAGACCAGTGGATTTCGTGGGTCGGTAACCTGTTGCGCCAGTTCCAGCCGACCGCTGCCATGGGCGGGTGGCGCGACCTCTTTGCCGCCAAGTGCTTCGAGAAAACGACGAGGCACAGTGTCGCCTGGCGATTTGTAGCTGCCACGGATATAGACGACATCATCCACAGGAGTGCCATCCATGATCGCCAGAGCGGTACGCGTCTTCTGCACCCGCTTTGCCGTGATCGCCGATTGGTCGGAGAGGTAGCGCCTGGCAATTGTCCTGGCCTGGGCAAGTGCCGTGTCGGGGTCGGTAAGGAAGAGGTGCTGGTTGCTGACCAGCCAGTTCACTGCCCGGGCATCTTCGGCGGCAAGAGCTGAGCCGGTCGCCGCGCCGGTGCGCCAGTTCTCAAGAGCTGTTAGTAAAAAAGCGACGAACGCTGGAACGGGTGCGGCTGCGTTCGAGCAGGAATTTGCGAGTGACGCCAGCGGTGGATTTTCGAACAAGTCGACATCAGGCAAAGTGACGCTGGCACTCGCGGCTTGTGCGATCACGAGAACCTCGAATGGAGAATCACCCTCTGGCACGACTTCGATGTGGAGGGTGTGACCGATGTAGCGCTCCAGTCCGTGTTCTTCCCAGCGGAGCCCGTCCTGGCCATTGAGCTTGCGATGAACGTTGCCGTGCAGAGGCCCCTGCACCAGCCGATGGGAATCGACCACTGCCATGGCGGTGCCCTTGCCCTTCACTAAATAATAAATTTTTCCCGGAGCCTGGAGAACAAACGTAGGCGAGCGCAACATCCTGCCTGGCTGCTGCGATGTCTGGCTGGCAGGATCGCGATCGGAATCGACTATCTCGAGGTCGGACCAAAGCGGATCGCGCCGCGCTGCTCCGTAGGTTTCGATGCCGGATATGCCGTCGTCGCCGATGCGAATGCTGCCGGGGCGAACGGGCGCAAGGCCGAATCCCTGGCCACCATCCTGAATGAACTGTGGCTGGCCGATGGTTGCGTAGTCGGCGACGACACTGAGCGTCCTCCAGCCGTCACGCTGTTCGTTGGCGCGCGTTTGCTGGGCGGCTGCCCATTCGCCAGCATGGCTTGGCGAGACGGATTGGAGCAAATCTTTTGGACTCGCCAGTGCCTCTTTCCATTGCTGTAGCTGCACAGGATCGAGGGATGCCGTTGTCTCTTCAGCTGGCTCAAGAGCCGCCTGGAGATACTCGGCAGTCGCGGCGATCGCAGGCTTCAGAGTCTCGACATAGGCATTGGCCAGATCGCGCTTGGCGGCATCGGAGCGGCCTCGGAGTTCCTGGGCGATGACTCTGTTCGGCTCCATGCTGTCGATCGGCGCCTGGTGGTAGTTCGAACTCTGCAGGAAGCCATACATGGAATAGTAATCTTTCGTCGAAATCGCATCGAATTTATGATCGTGACAACGGGCGCAGGCGACGGTGAGGGAAAGGAATGACTTCGATGCGACGTCGACCATATTATCAAAGCGATCGGCTTCATCCTGCTTGATATCGACCGGCGAGTGGAGGCATTCTCCCAGAAACCAGAAGCCAGTGCCAATGACCGACTCGTTGAATTTCTCTTCAGGATGCAAGCGCGGTTCCGGCAGCAGGTCTCCCGCCAGATGCTCGGTGACGAATGCATTGTAAGGGAGGTCGGCATTGAAGGCGCGAATGACGTAATCACGATAGCGAAAAGCGTTCGGCACGGTGTAATCGAACTCATGGCCACGAGTCTCCGCGTAGCGTACCAGATCGAGCCAATGCCGTGCCCAGCGCTCGCCAAAGCGCGGCGAGTTGAGCAGGCGATCGACGAGTTCACCGTATGCGTCCTTGGACACGTTGCTGACGAAGGCTTCGACATCCTCGGGCGTGGGCGGAAGGCCCGTGAGATCAAAGGTCAACCGGCGAATGAGCGTGCGCTTGTCCGCAGGTACGCCCGGTTGCAGATTGTTCTCCCGCAATTTTTCCAGAACGAATTTGTCAATCGGATCTTGTGACCAGTCGTTGTCAGCCAGATCGGGAACGGTTGAATTCACCACTGGCTGCCACGCCCAGTGCTCGGCTTTACGTTTTGCCAGATCGAACGCTGCGGCTGAGTTGCCGTGTGATGCCTTCTTTTCACCGGCAGGCCAGGGGGCACCCCACGCGATCCATTTTTCAAAATCCGCAACGACCCGGGTGTCCAGTTTGTCCTTGGGCGGCATCTGCAGATCGACATTCACGTAGTGCATCGCCTCGATCAGCAGGCTTTGCTCTGGCTTGCCCGGGACGATCGCCGGGCCTTTGTCGCCTCCGGTCACGAAGCCGTCACGGCTGTCAAGATAGAGATTGGCTTTCAGCTTTTTCGCCTCACCTGAGTGGCAGG
>JAQCER010000017.1 GCA_027618625.1 Verrucomicrobiota bacterium | reverse complement strand
TGCCATCGAGTCGCCCATGTGTGCGTAAATTTCGATACATTTCGCTGAATGATTGGCCAGGTCATCGGCAAGGCGCACAGTGCCAGCTTCAAAGAGGGTGATCACGGCTGAGCCGCCGAATGCAAAATAGCCCTTTTCCTGTGCCTTTTTCACTTGTCCTGGGCTGGCAGTCTGGTTGATACTCCCCACGTTTGTTGCCCCGATTTCCATTTGCAGCACATTGCCCAGATCCTGAGTTTGTATCTCGGTAAGGGTGCGCTTGTTTCGCCAGAGGTAAGCGACATTTTTCCTCAAAGCGACGGGACTGACGGAATAGAGCGGTCCATTGATCAGCGTGGTTGCGGATGCAATGCCACTCACACAGTAGTGGTAGCGGTGGTAGTCGACGGGGCAAAGTCGCGATAGCACGAGTGAGCCACCTTGGTAGTGATCGGCCAGTCGCTGGGAGTCAAGCAATGCCGCCAGATCGAAACGTTGCCCTTTGACGAAGAAGCGATCACCGCTCGATAGTTCGGGAACCGCCAAGTGACGACCATCAGCGGGAAATGCGATGCTGCCTGGAGTGTCGCACACCGGCCGCGCCTCCGGTTTCAACTTGCGATAGAAGAACTCATTGAACGACTGATAGCTGTCTGCTGGATCTGCGAACTCAGAGGGATCGAGTCGGTAGCTGGCAATGAATGGAGCCACTCTGTTGCGGCTCCCCGGCGTGCTCATCCGGTAGCCGTAAAACGCCGAGAAGAATGGGCGCTTCACAAAAAGGTTGAGTGAGAGTTTCCCCAGGCCGGTTTCATAGACCCACCGCAGTGGTTTCTCGCCGTAGATCTGTTCAGTTTCGATTTTGCCGGTATAGCGGTTGTAAAAAGATACGGGTTCACTCATGAACGAACGGAAGGGGCGGGAAGCGAATGGAGAAAGTTCTCAGCCGGGCAATCAGGCCCCACGGGCAAGGGTTTCGCAGCCTTTGATGTCGAGCTTTCCTGATGCCAGGATCGGGATCTGCTCCACTGGCCGGATCTGCTTGGGAATCCAGAGCGCGGCCACGCCCTCGTCGAGCAATTTTTTCCGCAACCCGGCAAGCGTCTGCACCGCATCTTCTTCAGAACAAATCGAGGAAAGGAGGATGAGCGCTTCGCCTTTCGCTTCGTCAGGCACACCGACGATTGCAATCTTACGCTCGGTCTCGTCGTCCAGCCCGAGGGCTTGGTTGATGTGTGCTTCAAGCGTCTCGTGGGGAACCATTTCGCCGCCGATTTTTGAGAAGCGGGACATGCGTCCCTCGATAAACAGGAACCCATCCTGGTCGACTCTGCCCAGATCGCCAGTGCAGAACCATCCTGCATCGTCGATGACTGAACGTGTGATTTCGGGCTTGTTGTGGTAGCCATCAAAGACGTTCGCTCCCTTGAACCAGATCAGGCCTTGCTGGTCGATGGGAAGGGGATCGCCGCTGGAAGCATCGGTGATTCGCAGAGCAAGTCCCGGCATCAGGTGCCCGACGGAGCCGCTCCTCTGGGATGGCAGGCATCGTAGCTTGCCGCCTTCCGAGCGATCAGGCAAATTGATGTTCGACGCGGGTGATGTCTCGGTGAGCCCGTAGCCTTCCATGACGTCCTTGCCAAATTTTTCGTGAAACGTTTCGGCGAGTTTTGCTGGCAGTTTTTCCGCCCCGGTGGCGACCAACTTCAGCGTCGCCAGTTGCTCCCGATTGACTTTTCGGAGGTAGCCGCGGAGGAACGTCGGGGTGGCGAGCATTACGGTGATGCCGTATTTGTCGATGAGTCCCGCCAGCTTCGGCGCCTCGATGGGAGACGGGTAGGTGACAAGGTCGATGCCGCTCAGAATCGGATACCAGATCGTGACCGTGAATCCGAACGAGTGGAACAGGGGCAGGCATCCCAGGACTTTGTCCGTACCGGGGCTCAGGGCGAGTCGGGCTCCAAACTGCTGGACGTTACTCAGCAGGTTCCGGTGGGAAAGAACGACGCCTTTTGGTTCACCTGAACTGCCGCTGGTGAAGAGCAGAGCTGCCTCTTCACGATCGCCCGCATTGCGGATTCCAAGCACCTTTGCCAGCACGGGCACCGGCAGGATCTTGCTCAATGCAAGCCACAGCGCGATCTTTGGCTTCAGGTTGGGCAGAACGCGCTCGAGAAAAATCAGGTCGCGGTTGGGCGGCCAGGGAAAGGTCTGAATTTTTCTGACGAATGGATCGGCAGTGATGTAGCGGTCGAGGCCGGCCTGTTTCATGGCGCTCTCGATAGCACCCTTGCCGGCGGTGAAATTGAGATTCACCGGCTTTTTGCCTGCGAGCACCACGGCGAGATTGGCAATGACGCCCGCCTTGCCAGGTGGCAGGATGATGCCGACGCGCCCGGCCTGCGTTTCCTTTTTGATTTCGCGACTCAAGGCACAAGCGACCGCCAGTAGCTTATCAAAGCCCAATTCGCTGTCATCCGATCCATCGATGACTTTGCTTGTAGTGCCGTAGCGCTTCAGACCATGAATAATCGCATAGCCGAGGCCTCCTGTGAGGAAGGGTGCACTGGTGAGCGCTGCCTCGTTCGCGGCAAACAGTTGTTCCCAGAACTGCGGAAGCGCATCTTTTCCAGGTTCGACGACCTTACCGAACCGAACAATCGTGTCAGCAGTGTGGGCAGAGCCGGGAGGTGGCAGAACGCTTATTCCGATCGGTTGCACAGGAACCATACAGGACAGGAGCGCCATCAGCGTTTCGCCTGGGCATTGGCAAGTCCAGCAGGGCCAGCTTTCGATTTCCGATGGAAGAAACAATACGAGTTCGCCCTTGGCGATCGCATTCTTGATCGCCTTGATTTCTCCCTCTTTGGGTTTCGGAACGGTGATGGTCAGGCGCGAGGTGCCCGCCTCCTGGAGCGCTGATTCGACACCCCGATCCAACTTGGCACCGGTCTCGTGGAGGATCAGGACGGTGCGTTCTCTCAATGCATTGCGGATGGCTGCAAAGCCGTCGGCGGTCATCAGCGCCGGAACGAGCAATGCTCCATTGGTGCTGACTGATTCTTCGTTGGCAAGAGGAGAAGCTTTCATAGTGGGGTGTCAAAATCGTAGGTGACCGTTTCGCAGAACCGGACTATGGTTGGCAGCTTGCGACCAATCAAGGAATTAGGCTGCGATAAAGCGATTGGTAAAGATGCACCGAACCTTTTCCGCGTTGCAAGACGCAGGAATTTGAATGGCAGAGAGAAAAGCCACGTTCTACAATCAACAACGATGAAAAACGCAGATCTATCCCAAACCTTTCCACCCGCAAAAAAGTCCATTGTCAGCCGGAATGCTGGCATTTGCCTCGTTGCCGTAGCCGCATTCAGTTCAGTCGGCCATTGCGCGGATTGGCCTTCGTTCCGTGGCCCGGATTACACGGGGGCCTCGAAGGAAAGTAACTGGAATCCAAAATTCAATGACCCCAAGATCGCTTGGGAGGCTGAGGTGGGGACGGGGGCGGCGAGCTTTACAGCAATGGGGAATCGGGTGCTGACCAGCGGTAACAGGGACGACAAGGACACGATCTGGTGCTTCGATCTGGGTAGTGGCAAGGTTTTGTGGAAGGACACCTTTCCCTGCAAATTTGAAAAGCGGATGTTCGAAGGTGGCACTGCTTCTACCCCTACGATCGATGGTGATCACGTCTACAATCTCAGCTATGACGGTCAGTTGCGCTGTTTGAAGCTGGCTGATGGATCGCTCATCTGGAAAGTGAATCTGATCGACGATTTCGCGGGCAAGCTCTCAACCTGGAAGTACGCCGGATCACCATTGATTCAGGGCAACCTTGTCATTCTCGACTGCGGCGGCGAAGGCAATTCAACGCTCGCTCTCGACAAGTTGACTGGAAAAAAGGTTTGGGGCTCAGGGAACCAGAATGCCGGCTATGCGTCGCCGATTCCAATGCAGCTCAAAGGAGAAGCTGCTGTACTCGTGTTTAAAGGCAAATCGATGGTGGCAAAACGTGTCGCCGACGGAAAGCAACTGTGGGAGGTGGAGTGGGAGACTTCGTACGATGTAAATGCTTCTTCGCCAGTACCACTGGCTGATGGGAAACTTTTGATCACCAGTGGCTATGGTGATGGTCGTGCGGTGCTTTACGATGTGGCGGGCAGTAAACCGAAGGAGCTCTGGCGAAATGACGATATCAAGACGAAGATGAGCAGCGCGGTGGTTTACGGTGACGCAGTCTTCGCCGTGTGCGGTGACAACAAGGGAAAGCTCGTCTGTGTTTCATTGAAGACAGGGAAAACTCTCTGGACTGAAAACGGATTCGGTTTCGGAACCCTTACCTTGGCGGGCGATAAACTAGTGATCCTGGGTGAGAGCGGAAATCTTGTAATCGCAGAGGCCTCAGCGAGCGAATACAGTCCCATTTCCGAAGGTGTAATCCTCAAGCGCAAGTGCTGGGTCAATCCCACTCTGGTCGACGGCAGAATTCTGGCCAAAAATAACCAAGGAGATACTGTCTGTATCGATGTAAGGTGAATGCATTCGGTTTGGTCATCGAACACCCATTCCGTGCCACGTCGCCTGTCGCGGTAACCATGGCGTCTGCGACTAAAACCAGAGCAGTGCTATGTTCACTCAACCTGCAACAATCGAAGTGTGTTCCGGGATCAGGACAATAGCAATCTTCCTGGCGCAATCGAATATGCCGAATGCCAATCATTTCATTCAGATTTTAAATTAAAATAATAGTGGTTTGAATTTTTCCTATCGATGGTGACTTCTGTCGGCGTTACGGGCTCTAATACTCGGTAAGAGCACGATTATTTATCGTGCTTTCACCTCGATTGGGTACCGAAAAGGGGAGGGCTCGGATAGCCTCCGGCTGGATGAGCCCTCCCTGAATCCAACAATCCAACGAGCCTTCTGCTGGAAGACCGACCTATCGGTGGTAAGGTTCTCCCCGCTTCAGGGTGTAGACCCGATACAGTTGCTCAAGGATAACGACCAATGCGAGTTCGTGCTGGAGGGTGAAGCTGCTCACCGAAAGAACGACCGCAGCTTTGTTCCGAATCCACTCGGCGTGACCATCGGCTCCTCCGATGAAAAGCACGACGCGCTTGACCGCACCGCTCATCTCCCATTGATCAATCGCGTCACGGAAGGTCTCGGTCGTCCATCGCTCGCCTCGTTCATCGAGTGCGATGAAAAGAGCGCCGTCGCACAGCTTGGCGAATGGGGAACCCGGTGAGTCCATCTTGGCAACATCTGTCTCCTTCAAGAACACAACCTCCGTTGGAACATAGCGCTTCAGCCGCTTAAGATACTCGGCCATGCCGGACTTCGCATAGGCCAGGGCTGGCTTGCCGACGACCGCGATCTGCCACTTCATCGGGTGTTGGAGCCAGAGGAGAGAATGTTGGCAGGTAAAAAACTGGGCCGCGTCAGCGACCATGAGACTAACCCTGCCACCTCTAATCCATCGAGTCGGTTGATGGCATTCCCATTCCCATTCCAATAGGTTGCTGCGACATTGCCCGAACCGACGAGGACAAAGGCGAGGTAACTGTTACCCATGCGATGCTGGCAATAAGGCTTCGTATCGATCGATCGAGTGCTTAATAAACGTCGCTTCGATAGCGTTTGTCTGTGTGCATCTGGGCGATGTAAGCGGCGGCCTCCTCCGGGCTTTTGCCGCCTGCGGCTTCGACTACGGCGTGCAGTGCTTTGTCGACGTCGGGAGCCATACGGTTTGCATCGCCGCAGACGTAGAAAATGGCACCTTGCTCGAACCACCGCCAGAGTTCCGCTGCGTTCTCGAGGATCTTGTGCTGGACATAG
Source organism: Verrucomicrobiota bacterium (assembly GCA_027618625.1). Lineage (GTDB taxonomy): Bacteria > Verrucomicrobiota > Verrucomicrobiia > Verrucomicrobiales > DEV007 > JAGROY01. Next base: position 8,414 of record JAQCER010000017.1, on the reverse strand, counting down.
ACTTTCTCCTGTTGGTCGCGACTCCAGGCGGTAGTCAGCTTCGCCAAGGTCCCATCGGCGAGGTAATGTTCCCATTCTTCTTTGTAGAAGAAGCACGTTGCCTCGTGAATTTCGCCAAAGAAGAGCCAGGCCTTACCCTTGGCTGAGGTTGCCTGACGCTCCTGTAGGAAGGCCCTGAATGGAGCGATTCCAGTGCCGGGGCCGCACATGATGATGGGAGTTTCGTCGTCTGGTTCCGGTGGCCGAAAGCCTTTTCCTGGAGTGATAAAACAACGAAGTGGCGTCTCGGTGTTGATGCGTTCTGCGAGCCAGGTCGAGCAGACTCCCTGGCGCTTTCGGCCGAAGGTTTCGTAGGCGACTGTGGCCACGGTAAGATGCACTTCGTCGGGCTGTGCCTTCAGACTGGAGGCGATGGAATAGAGGCGAACCTGAAGCTTTTTCAACACGCTGACGAACTCTTCAGGCGTGAACTTTGCATCAGGATATTCGAGAAGGACGTCGATCACTTCTCGTCCCCACAACCAGTCGGCCAGTTCCTTTTTTCGATCGGGCGCGAGCAATTCACCAAAAGCAGTCGTCGCCGCGGTCTTCTGATCAACCGCCGCGAGGAATTTTTTATCTGGTGCCGTTATGGCATAGCTCTCAATCAGAGCGGTGCGAATGTCAGTAGGCGCACCATCTGGATCTTCGACTTGTTCCGATCCCGAAAACCCGAGCGCGGTCAGCAGTTCGTCTGCCAGAGCGGGAGAATTGTGGGAAAACAGCGCCAGCGAGTCGCCGGGCAGGTATTCAAGTCCCGAGCCTTGAAGGCTGATCTCGTTGTGCCAGGTGTCTTTCTCAGAGCACCCGACCGTAAGCAGTTCGGCCTTCAGCAGTTTTGCGGTGCAGGGATTCTTACGATTAAAGGTAGTGGTCATTTGATGGGTTACTTCGGAGAAGAAGAAGTGTCGGCCAGATTTCGAAAACACGCGAAATGGCCTCGCCCTCCCTTCGAGAATTCAAAGGGTTTGCATGAAATGCCGGTCTACGTCAATACTCCTAAGCCGTGCGGCCACAGCATTGCTTGAATTTCTTGCCGCTGCCGCAAGGACAGGGATCATTTCGGTTTGCCTCCGGCATCTCACGCCGGACTGGCGTGAGCTTGATTCTGGGGCTCAAGCTTTGAGCCACAGGTGCCCTGCTCGAACTCTGCGGACTGCTCATGGTGACGGATCCGCCGCTACCACTCATCACGACGCCAGTGGGCGATGTCGTTGGCGGCTGTACGCCTCCCTGGGTTCCACGATGAAGATTCTGCGGAAGCGTGGCGAGGAAGTGTTCGAACGCTTGAAGGTTGGTAGTGCTGCGGAATAGATTGTGTAGAACCTCATCTTTGATGTTGGTCATCAATTGTTCAAACATCTTGTATGCCTCGTTCTTATACTCGATGAGAGGATCTTTCTGCCCATACTGTCGCAGGCTGACTCCTTCACGCAGGGAATCCATGCCATAGAGGTGGCGCTGCCAACGTCGATCGATCGCATTGAGTACGATCCATCGCTCAAGACCGGTGAGGGCGTCTGGAACTTCACCCCGGGTTTTCAGGTCATATGCTGCCTTCACCTGATCGATAATGAACTGCGCATTGTCGTCTACCTTGCGTGAGGCGAAATCGGCTCTTTCCTCGGACATTCGCAGCGGAAAGGTCGTGTTTACCCAGTTCAAGAGACCGCCGTAATCAGGAGAATCTCCGCCTGCCAGGAACTCGTATGTCTTCGCTGGGATCGCTTCGTCTATCGCTTCCTCAAGAAGTTCGCGAGGGTTCTCAGTCTCCAGAACTTCGTTGCGATAACCATAGACGACCTCGCGTTGCTGGTTCATGACATCGTCGAAATCGAGAACTCGTTTCCGCCAGGTATAGTTGCGCTGTTCGACTTTCTTCTGGGCGTTTTCAACGCTTTTGTTCAACAGGCTGCTCTCAAGTTCCTGACCTTCTTCCAGACCGAAGCGTTCCATGATCCGCGTCATACGCTCGGAGGCACCGAAGTTGCGCATCAGGTCGTCCTCAAAGCTGATGAAGAAGATCGATTCGCCCGGATCTCCCTGACGAGCACAGCGCCCGCGTAGTTGGCGGTCGATACGGCGGGATTCGTGCCGCTCTGTGCCCAGAACGAGAAGGCCACCGAGTTCAGAGACTCCAGCGCCGAGTTTGATGTCGGTTCCTCGACCCGCCATGTTCGTCGAGACGGTCACCGCTCCACGCAGACCTGCGCTCTGGACGATTTCCGCTTCCTGGCGGTGGTACTTTGCGTTGAGAACATTGTGCGGAATCTTTTCGCGCTTCATCATGCGCGACAGGGTCTCCGAGGATTCGACGCTCGCCGTTCCCACCAGGATCGGTTGCCCCTTCTCATTCCGCTCCTTCAGCAATCCGATCACCGCATTGTATTTTTCGCGTCGGGTTTTGAAAATCTTATCGTTCATGTCCTGACGCAAGACAGGGCGGTTGGTCGGGATCACCATCATGTCCAGACCGTAGATATCGCTGAACTCAGCTGCTTCCGTTTCCGCCGTTCCGGTCATGCCAGCGAGCTTGTCGTAAAGTCGGAAATAGTTCTGAATGGTGATCGTCGCCAAGGTCTGCGTTTCCTTGTCGATCTTGACACCTTCCTTCGCTTCGACGGCTTGGTGCAGTCCGTCGCTCCAGCGACGTCCGGCCATCTTGCGACCGGTATTTTCGTCGACGATCATCACTTTGTTGTCTTCGACGACGTAGTGGACATCTTTCTCGTAGACACAGTATGCCTTCAGCAATTGAGAGATGTTGTGCATGCGCTGCGCCTGCATGTCCATTCTCTCCTGGATCTTCTCTTTCTGCTGGGCTCTTTCTTCAGCAGAGAGGTCTTCATTCCCATCGATCTCACTGAATGCCGTTGCAATATCAGGCAGGACGAACGCGTCGGGGTCGTCAGGATTCAGGTAAGTGCGCCCCTTCTCCGAAAGATCCGCATCGTGTCCTTTCTCGTCGATGATGTAGTAAAGCTCTTCTTTCAGAGCGAACAACGCCACCTTTTGATTGTCCTGGTAGTAGGTCAGTTCGGCCTTGTCCATGGCCCGGCGCATGTCGGGATCTTCCATCAGGCGCATCAGAGTGCGGTGGCGCGGCTGGCCCAGCTTGATCTTGAACATCAGGTGGCCAGCTTCTTCGAGATCGCCAGCCTCGGCCTTGGCTTTGGCATCGCGGGCGACCTCGTTGAGGAGGATTGCCTGACGTTTCACGAGCTGGTCAACCAGCGGCTTGAAAACGTCATACTGGTGGGTGTCGACAGTGACCGGGCCACTGATGATGAGTGGAGTCCGCGCTTCATCGATGAGTACGGAGTCGACCTCGTCAATGACAGCGTAGAAGTGACCGCGTTGAACCTGCTCTTCTTTGGACGAGGCCATGCCATTGTCTCGCAGATAGTCGAAACCAAATTCGCTATTCGTTCCGTAGGTGATGTCACAAAGATATTGATGACGGCGAATTGGTGGTGGTTGGTCGTTCTGAATACAACCGACGGTCAATCCCAGATACTTGTAAAGGATCCCCATCCATTCCGAGTCACGTCGGGCCAGGTAGTCGTTGACCGTAATGATGTGAACACCACGACCAGTGAGGGCATTCAAATAGACAGGCAACGTGCCGACAAGCGTCTTCCCTTCGCCCGTCGCCATCTCGGCGATTCGCCCCATGTGCAGGGCCATGCCGCCGATGAGTTGCACGTCAAAGTGAACCATCTCCCAGCCCATTGGCTGGTCACAAACGATGAAGTCGTTTCCTGCTAATCTGCGCGCCGCGTTTTTGACGACGGCGAAGGCTTCGGGCAGAATTCGATCGAGTAAGGCATTTTGCTCAGCGTGGACTGACTCAAGCGCTTCCACTTTCTTCTTACGCGCTTTCTCGTGAATGTCCTGGATCTTCCGAATAGCGTCAGTATCTGGAGATTCCCCAACATTCAGCGCTGAAATTGCGGCATTCGCTTCGTTGTCGATCGCGGCATATGCCTTGTTGCGGATTGCCGCGAGTTCAGCCTTCCAAAACGCTGTTTTCTCCTGCAACACCGATTCGGGCTGGCGTTGCAGCTCCTCCTCGAGGCTGTTGATTTCCAGCACCTTTGGCCAAAGGCGTTTGATTTCTCGCTGGTTCTTGGAACCAACGACCTTTTTGAAAATCCATTGCAGCATGAGCCCGAAAAAAGTCTGAAGTAAAGTTGACCGACTATCGGGCTTAGGAATCGAAAGGCAACTATGAAGTTTCTCTGAAATTTCAACGCTTTATGACAGTTGCCGAGCTTCAGAATTAGAATTCCAGTTGACCGGTTTGAACCGAGGAAACCAACCTAGTCAGCGGGTCACCTGGCATTCAGGAGCCGCTGTGCGGCAGTAACACTCTCCCACGCCTGCTGGTTGTTGGGTGCGAGCTGAGCAGCCCGCTTAAAGTTCTTGAGTGCCTCTTCAATCCGCTGCTGCTTGATCAATGCGTTACCGAGGTTCAGGTAGCCGGGGACAAACTCAGGAGCCAGCAGGGTGGTATTTCGAAAACGGGTTTCGGCCCTGTTCCAGTCTTCGATATTGAAGTGGCATGCACCGAGGTTGAGTTGGGTAAGTACGTCTTGCGGGCTGATGCGTGCTGCGGTTTCGAGGAACGGAATTGCATCGTGTGGTTGGTTCATCGCCAGGTAGGTGACGCCGATATTGTAGTAGGCTTCGACGTCTTTCCTGGATTCCAGAGATCGCTTGAAACAGGCGATCGCTTGAGCCTGATCCTGGCTCTCCAGTGCGAGATGCCCCAGCTGGCTCCACGCCTCAGCATTGGTGGGATCGATGGCCACGGTTTTCTCGAAGTGCAGTTTGGCATCGTTCGGGTTGCCGGTGTCCAGCATCAGCAGGCCCAGATTGAAATGTGTCGCCGCACGGTCGGGATCCACGATAAGTGCTTTCTCGAAATGGCCACGAGCCTCGGTGAACTTTCCTTCAACACTGAGTGCAGCACCCAGATTGCTGAGTGCTTCGGGATCGCTTGGATTCAACTGGAGCGCAAACTGAAATCCTGCGATCGCGTGCGCCGCGTTCTTATCTGCGATCGCGTTTTTCAGCTTGTCCAGATCTGCAGCGCGGCGGGGAATGACCTGCATCCACAGGCTTCCCATCTCGTCTGACGAAAGCTCGCCGTAGGTGACTCGCTTGGGAGGATTGTTAGGATTGCGATCGTTTTCGGCGGAATTGTCGTAGGTGAATCGCATCTGTATCGTAGTGCCCTGCACCAGCGCCACGGGTTCGGCATAGCGGTAGTCGTCCTGCCAGTTGAAATCCCAGTTTTCAATGTGGAGGAGGTCGATCTGTTGTCCCGCCGAAGTAGTAGCCGTGACGTGCATCTCGTGTCCGAGGTAGTGGGCGTGTGGATAAATGCCAATCAGATTCACATCGACTGGCAGAGTGAAGGTGTCGCTGATCGTGTAGTCAGCGTCTCCTGCTGCGATATCTATGGTCTGGATCTCCAGTTCGATCATCGCGGGAGTGCGGGTAGGGGGACTGTCGGCAAAGTAGAGCCCGACGCGAAGCTTCAGTGGTTCAGGCTTGCCGCTAGGCAGCAGGTGAAGGGCCGCGATCAGGTCAGTCCCTGGATCCAGTTTCCACGCCATGTCGGCCGCACCTTCTTTCGGGACTTTCCCGGGTGTCCAGCCGACGAACTGTCCGTCCGGACTTTTAATCAAGTTCGGTTGTTGCATCCCCGCGTAACCAGGTTGCGGATCAGCGGCATCGCGCTGGCGGCCGATTTGCTCCGGATCTTTGAGGATCACCCCGTGGTGGACGATTTTCGCATTCTCCGGTCGGATCTCGACGGAGCGGACGTAATGAACTTGGTCGATGTCCAGTGGCAGGACGAAACTGCGGAATACATCGCTGCCTTCTGCTGGAAGCACGAAGCCAGCGGGGAGCTCCACCACCAGGTCAGGCTCCCCAAGTTGCCACCCTTCTGTCCACGTCGGCGGGACGGGGCGGTCGGCTGGATCGCCTGCGACCATGCCTTGATTGAACCATCGCTCCACCGTTTCCTTCTGCTCTTCCGACAGGTGGCGGGCATCGGCAAAAGCATGCGCCTGCTGCTTGGGGAGCCAAGGCGGCATGTAGCCGCTATTGATTACCTCAAGGATTTGCTCGCCCCGTTTTCTGACATCCTCGTAGTCGAGAAGTGCAAAGGGTGCGGCTTCGCCGGGCCGGTGACAGCCCGAGCATTGAGAAAAAATGATCGGTGCGATGTCCCTGGAGAAAGTAGGATTTTCGACGACAACCGGCTCGGGCTGCGGAGCTGTCGCTGTAGGAACGGATGGTGTCGGATGCTGTTTCTCGCAGGCGCTCCCAAGGAAACCTGTAAGCAGGGCCATTGCGATGCGCAGATTCATCATCGGATTCTCCTTTTGCTACCAGGCGCCAATCACTTCAAACACATTGCCTCGGAGGTATTCGGTTTCCGGCAGGAGTGGGTTGACGGGGTGGTCGCCGCGCTGGGTGAACGTCGCCCTCTGCCGCAAGTTCCTGTGGCTGTCGACCGATGCATCGCAGATCATGCCGCGGAATTCGTCTGCACCGACGTGATGGGAGCAGGTGAACGTGGCCAGAATACCGCCGGGCTCGAGCATTTTGAGGGCACGCAGGTGGATCTCTTTGTATCCCCGTATGGCGTCCCGCAGCGACTTCTTGTTGCGCGTGAACGAGGGTGGGTCGAGCACGATGAGGTCATACCTGTTGCCTTCGGATTCTTCCTTCTTCAGGAAGTCGAAGGCGTTTTCTGCGAGGAATGTAATTTCTGGCGTGCCACTGGCCTCCGCATTGGCCTTGGCTGCCGCAATGGCTGGCTCGCTGACGTCGACTGCGGTGACCTCAGTGGCACCGGCCTGGGCGCAGGCAATGGCGAATCCACCCTGATTGGTGAAGCAATCCAGAACACTGCGACCGCGGCTGAACTCCGCCACGATCTTGTAGTTTTCCAGCTGGTCAAGATAGAGCCCGGTCTTCTGGCCACCCAGAAGATCCACGACGAAGCGCATGCGTCCGAAAGGGACGGTGAATGGCTCGGGAGCATCTCCTTTGAGAATTCCCGTGATCAACGTCATGCCCTCGGCCTTGCGGATCGGGCTGTCATTGCGCTCGATGATGCCGACCGGAGCCATGGTTTCCTGGATCGCTTCCGCCAGCAGGTCTTTCCGCTGATCCATTGCCAAAGTCAGCGTCTGCAGGACAACGAAATCGCCATAGCGGTCGATGATAACGCCCGGCAAGCCATCGCTTTCGCTCCATACTACTCTGCAAAGTTTGCTGTGAACTCCCGGTAAGCTTTCGCGGTAGGCGAGGGCACGTTCGAGACGGCGCTTGAAAAAGTCTGCGTCCAGATCCTGTTTCCGACGGGAGAACCTGCGGGCAATAATCTGGGACAGAGGATTGTATATAGCGGATCCCAGTGGTCTGTTCCGTTGATCCATCAGGGCTACGACCGAGCCCGGTTGCGGATCGCCCAGGGTTTTCTTCACTTCGGGACCATAGACCCATTCGTGGCCATGAAATATGCGGGAGCGTGGATTGACGATGATACCTGCCATAATATTAGGGGGAGTGAAGCGCGGTGCGGACCGATTATTCTGCCCCAGCCTCGGATTGAAGAAGTGCCGCCTGTCGCTGCTCCCACATACCCTTGCCGCGTTCCCAGACATAGCGCTGTGATAGCACTGTGAGGGCAGCAGTCAGTGGAACGGCCAGCAGAGCTCCAAGCAGGCCGCCTATCAAGAGACTCCAGAAAAATACTGAGAAGATGACGGTGAGCGGATGCAATCCCACGGAATCCCCCACAATCTTTGGTGCGGTTACCAAGCCGTTGATTTGTTGAACAATGACGAAAATTCCTGTAACGATGATCGGGTAGGGCCAGATCGCTCCGTCGGGCAGCCAATTCCAGGTGTGAATCAGAGTCCCTGTCTTGTCCGTAGCGCCGAAATGCGCGATCGAAATCAGCACCGCCGGGATCCAGCAGAGCACGTTTCCAAGGTAGGGGATCAGTCCCAGCAGAGCGACGAAGACGCCAATCAGGAGGCCATTGGGCATGCCGATCAATGTCAGACAGATTCCGATGAGCGCACCGTCGATCATGCTCACTAACATTTGCCCCCTGAAGAAGCTGATCAGGTAGCCGTTGATTTCTGTGAGCGTGGAAACGACTTCGTCTTTGAAGTGCGACTTCTGGAGTGGCAGGTATTTGCTCCAGTTTTCCTTAATCGCAGTGCCCTCCTTCAGGAAGTAGTAGAGGTAGACCGGCACGAGGAAGAGGCCGAACACGTAGCCAAAGACGCCAAGGAACCCCTGCAATCCGGAGCTGACGAACTTCCAGGCGCGGGTCAGGA